>JBGPMX010000508.1:0-4400 GCA_041487215.1 Planctomycetia bacterium
CTCGCCGAGGCGCTCGCTCACGCGCACCAGCGCGGCATCCTGCATCGCGACATCAAGCCGTCCAACGTGCTGATCGCACAAGACGGCCAGCCGATGCTGCTCGATTTCAACCTGGCGCTCGACACCAAAGCCGGTGCGGAGGGCGAGCTAGCGCTGGCCGGCGGCACGATGCCGTACATGGCCCCCGAGCACCTCGATGCCTACAACCCCGAGGATCCGACCCCCGCGACCGTCGTCGGCAAGCAATCGGACATCTACGCCCTCGGGGCGGTCCTGTTCGAGCTGCTGACCGGCGAGCGTCCCTTCTCCACGCGCGCTTGTGCGCCGTCGCTGCCGGACCTGATGCGGCGCATGGCGCAGGAGCGACGGGCCCGCGTGCCCTCGGCACGCGAGCTGAACCCCGAGGTGCCGCGCAGCCTCGACGCCGTCGTGCGACGCTGCCTCGCCCCCGACCCCGCCCAGCGCTATCCGGGAGCGGCCGAGCTGGCCGAGGACTTGCAGCGGGAGCTCGAGAGCCTGCCTCTCCTGCACACGCGTGAACCAAGCCTCAGCGGTCGTTGCCGCAAGTGGGTGCGGCGGCACCCGCGCGCCACTTCCGTCCTGGTCACCGGCACGCTCAGCGGCATCGCGATCGTGACGCTCGCCGCCGTGGTCATCAGCGTCCGAGGCCGGTTGAGCGGGCTCGACGCCCAGGGACGCTGGCTGGCCTTCCAGCAGGGACTCATCCAGGCTCAACTGCTCGTGCACACGGGAGAGCAGCCCGGCGTGAACCTGGCCGAGGGACGCGAGGTCTGCGAGCACACGCTATCGCTCTTCGGCGTTCTTGATCGAGACGACTGGATGCGTCGAAGCCAGGTGACCAGCCTTTCGCCGAGTCAGCGCGAGAAGCTCGCCGAAGACGCGACCGAGCTCGTCCTGCTGCTCGCGCGGGTGCTCACCGAGCAGGGGCGATTGACCAAGTCCGCCAGGGCGCGGACCACGTCGCTGGAGCGTGCCGTCCAGCTGCTCGATCGCGCGGAGCGGTTCGCCGGGGACAGGACGCCGCGTGCGCTCTACGAAGATCGCAGCGGCTGCCGGCGGCTGCTCGGTGACGTCGCCGGTGCCGAGGCGGATGGAAACCGGGCCCAGGCAACCCCGGTGCGTACGCCGCGTGACCACTACCTGCGTGCCACCGCGCTGGCCATCGAGAAACGCTATGACGAAGCCGTGCCGGAGCTGCGTGCCGCGTTGCGGACGGACCCGAAGTACTTCTGGGCGCGTTTTGAGCTCGGTATCTGCTACGACCAGCTCGGGCGCTTCCCGGAGGCCGCGGGTGCCTACGAGAGCTGTGTCAGCCTGTGGCCGGAGTTCCCGTGGACGTATCTGAATCGTGGGCTCGCCTACAGCCGCCTGTCACGGTGGAACGATGCGATCGACGACTACTCCGAGGCGATCCGTCTCGATCCGGCCTTCCGGGACGCGTACGTGAACCGCGGCCTCGCCTTCCTGAAACAGCACCGCTACGTGGATGCTCGCGACGATCTCGACCGCGCGCTCGAGCTGAACCGCCAGGGCGGGACGGTTTGGGCGGCACGGGCCGCGGCCCATGTGGGGCTCCGCGAGCTGGACGCGGCGCGCGCCGATTTCGACCAGGCTCTGCGCGAGAGCCCCGGCGACCAGGCCATCCTGCTCAGCCGCGGTTTCGCGTTCGGGAAGGTGCACCCGGACCAATCTCTGCAAGACTTTGACCGGATTGTGGCCGTCCATCCCGAGTCGGCCGAGGCGCACTACGGGCGTGCCTTTGTGCTCGGCGGGCTGCCGAACCGCACTCGGGAAGCGGCCGGGGCGGCAGAGCGGGCGGTCGCACTCCAGCCTAACCTGATCGCCGCGCGGTGCGCCCTCGCCGTGCTCTTCGCCCGAATGGGCGAGCACCAGCGAGCCCGAGACCAGATCGACGCGGCGCTCGAGCAGGAACAAAGCGGATCAGTGTACTACGCGGCCGCGTGTGCCTACGCCCTGGAAAGCCGGGGCGATGACGTGACCAGGGATAAGGCGTTCCACTTCCTGGATCAAGCCTTGCAACGTCACTACGGGCGGGAACTGCTCGCGTCGGACCCGGACCTCGACCCGCTCCGAAACGATGCGCGGTTTACACGCCTCGTTGACGCCGAGCGCTAAATAGGACCACGCGAGAGAGATGAGCGGGCGCGGCACCGGTGCCCCCGAACTCCGGGTGGCGATCCCAGCACTCATCTGAGAGTGAGAACGTCGTGCTCGGGGGTGTTGAGATCTGTCGTGAGGAGCCGATCGATAGCATTCGCCCACGCGGTTCTCGCCGCATGGCCCGACGCCGGCCGGACAGCCGAGCCGGCTGCCTGGGTGCCTGTGAAGTGCCACGCCATCTGCTCGGCCTGCGGGCTGGAAAGAACGGCGTCGTTGGCGGACAGGCTGGTACTCGGGTGGCGTGTTCCTCGCCCCAGCGATCCGCCTAATCGCGGCAGGTTGCCGACATCTACACCAAGAAAGCCAATGCTGGGCGTCGTGGTGGGCGTGGGCTGACCCGATTGCGGGATCGTCCATGCGCCGATGTGGCTCGGGTCCATCGTGTACGCCTCAGCCAGACCTTGGTCGACTAGCCCTTCGAGGTAGCGGGCAACATCGTTCTCGGTGAAGACCGTGCCATTATCCACGGACGTGTCCAGGATGCTCGAGTCGGCACTCGTGGAGAGCGTGTGGCCGCCGGTACCGCGCGATGCCGTTGCCGTGTCCGGGCTGGACACAAGCGGCAGGCCGTTGGACCCCATATTCACCAGCAACGCGTAGCTTCCCACCCCGAACACCGTGTTGTCAGCGCCGGTGCACTTGATGTAGTAGGTCTCGCCCGGCAGCACCGTTTGGGTCAGTCTGGCGACACCCTCGTACGTGGTGCTGAACGAGCCGATGTTCGTGCCGGCGCTATCGTACAGGACGATCTTCGGGGCCAACAGGCTGAGCCTCTGGGTCTGCATCTTGATGACCATGGTCCCCGTGGTCCCGTCGGGAACCGTGATCTTGTAGTAGTCAAGGTCGGCGGTCGACGTGATGTCCAGGCCGCCCAGAACGAGCTGGGAGCTCGAGTTCACGTACGGTGTGAGGTTCGATGCGGTCGAGAGGCTGTTGTTCGGAGCGGCCGCATCGAACTGATCCTGGGCTCGCGCTCCATAGACGGCTTGCACGGCCGCGATATCGCTGGCACCGAGACCCGATTTGACCGTCGTGTACGTCGGGTACATGACGGCCTGGGTATCGCTCGAGTGGTCCAGGCCAAACACGTGCCCCGCCTCGTGTGCCGCGACAGTGAATAGATCCACGGTGGCCCCGAGCGACCAGGTCACCAGACTATTCAAGAAGAAGTCACCGGCGGTCGTGTCCAGGTTCAGGTCGGGCGGCAGCACGCCCACACCCAGGGTGTTGCCCTGCACGTACGCGCCGATCCGGATGTCGCCAAAATTCGAGTCACCCTGCAGGTTGTTGTCCGTTCCGGTCAGCCCGGCTGAGCCGAACGGCGAGCCGTCATCGTCGACGAGATTGAGGTTGATGTTGGCGTTCGCCGCATAGGTCTGAAGACCTCGCAGGATCTCCTTCTGCCACGCCGCTGTGGTCCACCTCAGGTTCAGCGTGCTGAACAGAGAGCTTATGGCGCCACCGATCAGCGTTCCGTCGGGCATGAAGCTCACGGTGATCATCTCGGGGTGCGGCCAGGCCGGAACAATCACGACGCTCAGGCTGCCGGAAGCCGCCGAGACATTCCCCGCGATGTCGGTGGTTCGTGCGCTGATCGAGTGCGTGCCGTCGGCCAGGACGCCGCTGGTGAAGTTCCAGCCGCCGCTGGGATTCGTGGTGGTGGTCCCCAGGCTGGTCGCTCCGTCGAACAGCTCGACCCTGCTGCCCGGCTCGGCGGTGCCGCTGAAGCTGGGCGTGGTGCGGGCGGTGATGTTATCGGTGTTCGAGCTTCCCGTGTCGCTCGCGGCATCCAGGTCCGGCGTCGAGGTCACCGTCGGCGCCGTGAGATCGACGTTGATGCCGCTCAGATTCGCCGTGGCGACCGACGTGTTGCCCGCGGCGTCGGTCACGGTGATGCCGGCGCGGGACTGGCCGGCTCCCTGGCCGAAGAAGTAAGCGGCCGGCGTGCTCACGCCCGAGAGGTTATCGCTCGCAGCGTAGGTGACGAGGGCGGTGCCGTTGGCGATGTTGTACCAGCCGGTGCCGCCCGGGCTGTTGATGCTCTGCGAAAGCGTGGGCGCCGTGAGATCGACGTTGATGCCGCTCAGATTCGCCGTGGCGGTGGACGTGTTACCGGCGGCGTCGGTGACGGTGATGCCGGCGCGGGACTGGCCGGCTCCTTGGCCGAAGAAGTAAGCGGCCGGCGTGCTCACGCCCGA
>JBGPMX010000509.1:0-4387 GCA_041487215.1 Planctomycetia bacterium
AGCAGCTGGCCGAGCGAGACGCGGGTGCCGGCACGTCCCGCGCGGAACGCCAACACATCCGGCTGCGCCGCCACGAGGTCGTCGTACTCGGCGAGGGCATCGGTCAGCGACTTCTCGGCCGCGCCCATCTCGCCGCGCGCGCGCAGGACGACGCCCAGGCTCGTGAGGTTCACCGCCAAACGCTCGTGGTAGTTCAACACCCCCGGGTCGCTCCGCACCAGCACCTGGAAATCGCGGATCGCGGCCCGGTAGTGTGCCTCGGCCTTGCCCCCATCGCCCCGGTTGAACCACTCGTTCCCGAGATCGACACGGCTCTCGGCCAGCTCGTTGCGGTAATCGGTCACGTCGGGCATGACCCGGACCAGGGTCTCGTTCTCCGCGGCGGCGCGGGTGTAGGCGTCGAGCGCCTCGGGGTCGCCGACGGCGCCGCGTGCGCGGGCGAGGTTCTTGTAGGCGGTGGCCAGGCCGAGCCGGTAGCGCGGCTCGCCGGGCTGCGCCTCCACGATCGCCTCGTAGGCGCGGACCGCCCCGCCGAGCGTTTCGATCGCTTCGCGGGTCTTGGCCGATTCGGACAGCAGCTTCCCGAGCTGCACCAGGGTATTCGCGTAGGCGTCGCGGTAGCGCACGACGTTGGGGGCCGCCTGGGCGAGCGCATCGAACTCGGCCGCGGCGCCGCGTAGAGCGGTCTCGGCGTCCGCCGTCCGGCCGAGGTCCCCGGCGATGAGCGCCAGCTCGAGCCGAGCGCTGGCGAGCGCGTAGCGCGGTTCCTGGTCGTCGGGGGCCGACGCGGCGAGTCGATCGAGCACGGCTGTGGCGGCGCCCGCGTCCCGCTGGGCGCCGGCGTAGTCCCCCGCCTTGGTCCGGGCGCGTGCCAGCCGGGTCAGCGTCTGGCCCCACTCGAGGCCGGTCACGGGATCGTCCTGGTTCACCGCATAGACCTCGCGGTACGCCCGCTCGGCGTCTTCGAGCAGCGGGAGGCGGACCTTGTCGGCGCCGGGGACCTGTTCCAGGCCGGTGCCGACGACGGTGAGCAGGTTATCGGCCGCGCGGCGGAAATGGGCGCGTGCGACGCCCTCGGCCTCGCGCGCCCGCATCTCGCTGCGCCGGGCGTTGTTGACGACGAGCGCGGCGATAACGGCGACGACCGTGACGCCGACCAGCGCGGTGCCGAAGGCGAGCGTCGCGGTGCGGTGGCGGCGTGCCCAGCGGAACGCGCGCTCGTGCCACCGCTCGGGGTGGGCGGCGACCGGTTCGTCGGCCAACCAGCGCAGCACGTCCTCGGCGAGCGCCGCTGCGCGGGGATAGCGGTCGTTGCGGGCCTTGCTCATCGCCCGTGCGCAGATGGCATCGAGCGCGGGGGGCACCGAGGCGACGAGCGCGCGGGCGCGCGGCGACTCCCCCTGCACGATCCGGTTGAGCGCCTCGTGCGTGCTCCCGCCGCGGTGCGGCGGCTGCCCGGTCAAGATTTCGAACAGGACGGCGCCCAGCCCGTACACGTCGGTGCGCGGGCCGATCAAGTCGATCCGCCCCTCCGCCTGCTCGGGGGCCATGTAGGCGGGCGTGCCCAGCACGCGTCCGATCGTGGTGAGCTGCGCGGCCAGGTCGTGCGTGAGCGCGGCGTGGGGGTCCTCGGCCGCCGCCGGCTCCTCGGGCTCGCTGACTATTTTGGCCAGGCCCCAGTCGAGCACGATGACTTCGCCGAACCCGCCGAGCACGACGTTCTCCGGCTTCAAATCACGGTGGATCACGCCGCGCGAGTGCGCGAAGGAAATCGCGTTGCAAACGTCCACGCAACAGTGGAGCAGCCGGCGCAGCTCGAAAGGATCCTCGCCACGCTCCGCGCGGCGGCGGTGGTAGTCGGCGATGGCGTCGCGCAGCGTCTGGCCGCGCACGAACCGCATGGTGTAGAACGGCTGGTTGTCCTCGGGGCGCCGGCTCAGCTCGTAGATCGGCACGATGTTGGGGTGCTCGAGCTGGCCGGTGATCTGGGCCTCCTTGAGGAAGCGGCGGCTCGCCTCCGGGTGCGCCGCCTGCTCGGGGCGCAGCTCCTTGAGCGCGACCTCGCGCTGCAGGTCGCCGTCACGCGCCAGCCAGACCTTGCCCAGCCCCCCCTCGCCGTACACCCGGTTGAGACTGTAGCGCGACCGCGTCTCCGTGGTCTTGACCAGCGTCTCCACCAGCACGTGCCCGGCGGCCGGCGGCAGCCCGACCACGGAGCGCCGCACCTCGGCGTCCTCGACGTCGCGCAGCGCGTCGCGCAGGCCGTCGTCGGCGACCGCGCCGAGCGTGGCGCGGGCGTCGCCGCCATACCGCTTCAGCTTGCGTTCCACCATCCCTTCGAGGTCGCGCCGCGCCTGCGCATCGATCCAGCCGCGTTCCACCAGCAGCTCGGCCAGCGGCCGCGTCTTGTCCGCGGACCAGGCGCGGCAGACGGCCAGGAACTGGTCGAGATCGATGTAGTCGGCCTGGAAGGCCAGGACGCCGAAGAGGAGGTTGCGGTCCGTCGCACCGGACATCGCCACGCCGCATTCCCCCAAAGGGACTGTGAGAGCCGCGTCCGAACATCGGAGCGAGCGGTCATCAGTCTTACGCACCCCGGAGCGCGGTGCAAGCGCCCCCCGCGAGCCCCCCCTGCTCGGCACGGATCTTCGGACGCCACTGCTCCCTGCACGGACCCCAAGGGGGGCCGGTGGAGGGTTATCCAGCCAAACTGACCCACTACGCACCCGGGTTTTCTGTTGCGACCTCACGACCCTTCCGGTAATACAACACACCGCAGGGGTCGGATGCCCCGCGGACGGCTGCGACCAGCGCCCGGAAGCGGCGCCTCTCCAACGTCGGAACCAAGCGTACTCGTCTCGCCCCGTGCCGAGTTCCTCACCATCTGCGCGGCACACGGCGAAAACCCGGGGGGTCGGCATGGCAAACCCGCTCATCGACATCCAGAACTACGGCCAGAGCGTCTGGTACGACTACATCCGACGCGGCCTCATCACGTCCGGTGAACTTGCGCGGATGATCGAGCAGGACGGCCTGATGGGCGTCACGTCGAACCCATCCATCTTCGAGAAGGCGCTGGTGGGCAGCAGCGACTACGACCAGGCTCTCTCGGCGCTCGTTGCCGACGGGATCGGCAACGCGAAGGACATTTACGAGCGGCTGGCGGTCGACGACATCCAACGCGCTGCCGACGTCATGCATCCGGTTTGGGTGCGCACGGGCGGCCGGGACGGCTTCGTCAGCCTGGAGGTGTCTCCCTACCTGGCGCACGATACCGCGGGGACGGTCGAGGAGGCGCTGCGGCTGCATGCGGCCGTGAGCCGTCCCAATGTGATGATCAAGGTCCCGGCCACAGCGGCGGGGATCCCGGCCGTGCAGCGGCTCATTGCCGTGGGCCTCTGCATCAATGTGACCCTGCTGTTCGCGCTCGAGATGTACGAGCAGGTGGTGGAAGCCTACATCAGCGGGCTCCAGGAGCGCGCCGGGCGTGGCGAGGACGTGGCCGGCGTGGCGAGCGTGGCCAGCTTCTTCATCAGCCGCATCGATTCACTGATCGACAGCCGCCTCAGCCAGGAGCTCGACGGCACGCGTGACGCCGAGCGGCGCGCCAGGCTGAAGAGCCTGGTCGGCAAGGTGGCGATCGCCAACGCCAAAATCACCTACGCGCGCTGCCACGAGCTTTACGCCAGCGAGCGCTGGCAAGCGCTGGCGGCGCGCGGCGCGCGGCCGCAGCGGCTGCTCTGGGCCAGCACCAGCACCAAGAACCCCAAGTACTCGCCCACCATGTACGTGGACGCGCTGATCGGTCCCGACACGGTCAACACCATGCCGGCCGAGACGTTCGACGCCTTCCGCGCCACCGGCCGGGCGCAGGCCGGCCTCACCGACAACTGGGCCGAGGGCCTGGCGCAGGCGCGCTCCTCCATGGCCACGCTCGCCGAGGTCGGCATCTCCATGGAGCAGGCGACCGCCCAACTGCTCGAGGAGGGGGTGCAGAAGTTCTCCGAGGCGTTCGACAAGCTGCTCGGCGCCGTCGAGAAGAAGCGGCAGAAGCTGCTCGGCCCGCGGCTCGCGCAGCAGAGCTACTCGATCGGCAGTTACGCGGCGGCGGTCGAGGCCAAGATCAACGATTGGCGTGCGCAGGGGAACGTGCGCCGGCTCTGGCAAGGGGACCCGACGCTCTGGACCCGGGACAAGGAGAATGCGTGGGTGGGCTGGCTGCACGTCGTGGACGGCCAGCAGGACCACCCCGAGTATTTCCACCAGGTGGTCGACGACGTGCGCGGTGCCGGCTTTCGCACGGCGCTGGTCCTGGGCATGGGGGGCTCGAGCCTCTGCCCCGAGGTGCTGCGCCGCACCTGGGGGGTGATCCCCGGCTTCCCAGAGC
>JBGPMX010000510.1:0-4381 GCA_041487215.1 Planctomycetia bacterium
CCGGGCGCGCACCGCCTCGGGAGTTTCGAATCGATCGAGCGCCCGGTATGCCAGCAGCACACGCGCGGTGCCGTAGGTGGGGTTCTCGTCGTCGCGAGCGTGCTGGTTCCCGAACCAGAGCGGCAGCCATGAGCCGTCGGGTCTCTGCACGCGGCGCAGGTATTCGAAGCCGCGCGCTAGCGCCCGGTCCACGGCGAGCCGGGGCGCCGCAGCGGCGGAACCGCGCGCCGGCCGCTTCCCCGGAGCCGCGTGCCCGCGCCACGCGGCCAGCGCCCGTAGCGCGTGCGCGGTGAGGTCCGCGCCGCTGCGGTCGAACGGCAGCTTGCCCCAGCCGCGGCAGAAGGTCGGCCAGCCGCCGTCCCCGTTCTGGAGGTCGAGCAGCCAGTGGACGCCGGCCATCGCCGCGTCGGCGGATCGAGCGCTCCGCGGCAGGTGGGACAGCGCGAGCAGCGCGCCGGCCGTGTCGTCGGCGTCCGGCACGCTGCCGGACAGGTCGCTCCAGCCCCAGCCGCCGGGCGACGCGTTCGTGTAGGGGTGGACCACGCGGTACTGGGCCGCGAGCAGCCAGTCCAAGAGTCGAGAGTCCAGCGTCGAGTGTCCAGAGCCAGCAGAGGAGTCGGAAAGCGCGAGACCGCCCCCATCCGCTTCTTTCCCCGTCGTCTCTCCGCGATCGCATCCCGCCTCTCGTCTTTCGTCTTTCGCCTCTCGTCTTTCGTCTTTCGCCTCTCGTCTTTCGTCTTTCGCCTCTCGTCTTTCGTCTTTCGCTTCTCGCCTTTCGCCTTCCGCCTCTCGTCTTTCGCCTTCCGCCTCTCGTCTTTCGCCTTCCGCCTCTCGTCTTTCGCCTTCCGCCTCTTGTCTTTCGTCTTTCGCTTCTCGCCTTTCGCCTTTCGCCTCTTGTCTTTCGCCTTCCCTTTCGCCCGCGGCGAGCGCGTTCACCGACAGCGTGGTCAGCCAGACGGACAGGTTGGTGTCGATCGGCCAGCTGCCGTCGTGCCGGGCGGATCGGATCAGGAACTCGACCGCCCGGCGCGCCACCGGGTGCTCGGCCTGCCCGATCGCCGCCAGGCTCATGGTGACGAAGCTGGTGAGCGGGGTGGCCTCGAGGAACCCGCCGCTCGACGGCTGGATGGCTTCAAGCTTGCGCAGCGTGCGTGCGCGCACGAGCTGGCGCACGCCGCGCGTGATCGGGTTGCGCGGCGGCCGGCGAACGTGGATGCATTGCCCGATCGCGATCAGGGCGGGCAGAGCGTAGCTCACGACATGGAGGCGAAAGAACCGGAACCAGGCGTGCGGCAGTGCCGCCAACTCGAAGGGCAGCCGCGGCACGTCGCGCCAACTGGCGAGCCCGGCCAGCGCGGCGGTCGCCAGGATCGGTACGGCGAACGTCCGGTCCTTGCCGTAGCGTGCCACGATCGCCCGGTTCCCGCCCGCGTGCGCGACGTACGCTGCCGCGCGCTCGAGCGGCTGCACATAACGCTCGCTGGCCCCGGCCAGGTACAGGGCGGCACGAACGAGCATTGTGGTCGAGATGTTGCTCGGGCTGTCCGCCGTGTCGCCCCAGCCGCCGTCCGCGTTCTGGTGCCGTGCGATCCAGTCCAGGCCGCCGCCGATGAGCCGGCTAAGATCCACATCGGCTGCTCGGCGGTCGGGATCCCGGCCGGCGCTGCGGGCGGCCGGCTCCCCCAGGCGGCGACGCGAGTCCGCGACCATGGCCAGCGCGCTCACGGCGGTTGCGGTGCTGAGCGCCGAGCTGGACAGCTCGCCGATCCAGCGGCCGTCCGGCGCGCGTTCCGCGAGCAGGGCGTCGCGCGCCGTCCGGTAGGCGCGATCGAGGGACCGTGAATCGAGCGGGGCGGGATTCATTGGGGACGCCGCAGCCACCCGAACACAGTGGCCACCGGCAGATGGAAGCCGCGCAGGACATCGTCAGCGTCGAGCGTGTCCCCGCTCGACAGCAGGCGCGGCCGTGCAGGCGGCACATACTGCTTCACGATCTGCCGGTACGGATCGACAAGCCAGGCGCGGCGGACACCGTTTTTCACGGAGAATCGCAGGTTGTTCTCGACATAGCGCAGCGGCTGGCCCGGTGACAGGATCTCGATGGCCAGATCGGGAGGCAGCAAAACGTCGTCCAGCAGCGTGTCATCGGGTCCGTACAGAATGCGGTCCGACCGAAAATAGGCGACGTCAAAGACGAGTGATCGCCCGGCAAAGGTACACCGGAGTTCCGGGACGGCCTCGCCCTGTCGGCCGCGCCGAGCGACGCGATTGATCTCTTCGACCAGGTGTGCTTCCAGTTGGCTGTGTCTGCGTTTCGGTGACACCTTCTGCACCACCTTGCCGTCGACGTACTCGCCGGGCGGATCGGTTTCAGGAAGCTTGAGGAAATCCACGAGCGAAGTGGACTGCTCGAAACCTGATGGCCTGGCTGGGCGGCGGGAATCCGTGGCGACACGGGGGCCGCGCGTGTGCGGCGGGGCTCGCTCGGCGCTCGGTTCTGGGCGTGATCGCATGCGGCTCATCGCAAGCATTATGTTTCACCGCGAAGACCCGAACAAGAGGCCCCGACCGCCGCGAGGACGTGCCGGCGTTGAGTGCGGATCGGTCCGCAGGGGTGGCTTGCCACCCGTGCCCCGGGAATGCGCCGCGCTCGTGGCTCGCTGGCTCGGCGCCCCTCACCCCCGTCCCCGCTCCCCGCGCTCGCCCCTGTTGAGCTGTGGGGAGGGGCGAGCGTGGGGCGAAGGGAGCCATTGCTTCCAAGAGTGACAGGAAGGATTAGGACACTATGCGAGGGCGGCGGCGCTGTCGGCCGCTCGACCCCCCTGCTATACTCGACGCCCGGCGAGGGGGACGCGCGCAGCGCGGCGTCGCCCCGCGGCATCGGCGTACGCGCTCTACCTGGGAGAATCTGGCTCGTGTACCTGCGAATGGCAAAACGCCTGCTGTGCGAGACCGACAAGCGGCTGCTCTGGAAGCTGGCGCGCAACGTGGGCTGGCGGGGCATGCGGTCGATCCAGAAGCACAAGCGCCGCTTGAAGCGCGGCGAGTTCTTTCCACCGTTCTTGTACATCTCGATCATCAACAGCTGCAACCTGCGCTGCCAGGGCTGCTGGGTGGACGTCGCCGCCAAGCAGGAGAAGATCGAGGCGGATGCGTGCGACCGGCTCATCACCGAAGCGAAGGGGATGGGCAACTCGTTCTTCGGCATCCTGGGGGGCGAGCCGTTCATGCACCCGGAACTGCTTGCCATCCTGGCCCGGCACCCCGATTGTTATTTCCAGGTCTTCACCAACGGCCACTTCATCACGGACGACATCGCGCGCGAGCTGCGCCGCCTGGGCAACGTCACGCCGCTGGTGAGCGTCGAGGGCAACGAGATCGTCAGCGACCAGCGGCGCGGTCGCTCGGGCGTGCTCAGCCAGACCATGCGCGGGCTGGAACACTGCCTGAATAACCGGGTGATGACCGGGGTTTGCACGAGCTTGTGCCAGACGAACTACGATTTGTTGCGCGAAGAGTGGATTGACCGGCTCATCAAGATGGGGGTCATGTACACCTGGTTTCACATCTACCGCGCGGTCGGGCCGGCGGCCTCGCCCGATCTTTGCCTGACCCCCGAGCAGCAGCTCGAGGCGCGGCGGTTTGTGGTCGAGATGCGCGCCAAAAAGCCGATCGTCATCATCGACGCCTATTACGACGGCGAGGGGCAGGCGCTCTGTCCGGCGGCGACCGGCTTCACGCACCATATCGGCCCGTGGGGGGACATCGAGCCCTGCCCGGTGATCCAGCTCGCCACCGAGTCGATCTATGACAAGACAGTCGAGCGTAGCGCGTCGCGCGTCGAGAGCCAGGCGGGCGCGACCTGCTCCACGCCGGGCTACCGCCCGCTGCGCGAAACCTTCAACGACTCGGCGTTCCTGAGGGACTTTCGCGAGACCGCGGCGCGGCACACGCGCGGCTGCATCGTGCTGGAACGGCCCGACCTGCTGCGGGAACTGGCCGAGCGGCACGGCGCCCGCGACACGACGGCGCGGGGGGGCGCCCTGGCGGAGCTCGAGGCGATGCGTTCCCGCCCCTCGCAGTACAACCCAGGGCAGGAGATACCGGAGAAGAACCTGGCCTACCGCCTGGCGAAACACTTCTTTTTCAACGACTAC
Source organism: Planctomycetia bacterium (assembly GCA_041487215.1). Taxonomy (GTDB): domain Bacteria; phylum Planctomycetota; class Planctomycetia; order JALXBF01; family JBGPMX01; genus JBGPMX01. The sequence continues at coordinate 4,158 of JBGPMX010000510.1, forward strand.
GGCATGTACGCCAAGCACTTCCGCGCCGCGGACTGGAAGAACACCCGGTCGGCGGCGGCGCCGCATTGAGCCTCCGCGGGATTCGCATGCACTGCGCGCACCGCCGCCCCTCACCCTCCCCTCTCCCCACGCGGCGGGCGACTCTTCGGAGTCGCCCCCCCCGGGGGGAGAGGGGGGTTGTGGTGGGGGGCGTCGCGGTATAGGGCGGAAACGATAGGGGCGAG
>JBGPMX010000511.1:0-4375 GCA_041487215.1 Planctomycetia bacterium
AAAAAACCGCGGCGGGGTCGTAGACCCGCGCCTAAAAATTTCGGCGCGGTTCACCCACCCCGCCGTTGTCCCTCGACCCGAGCGGAACGCTCAGGCGCCGAGTCCCACAAACGGGTTCGTGCGCCGCTCTTCCCCCACGGTCGTGGCGGGGCCGTGCCCGGGGTAAACCGTGGTTTCGTCGGGCATCGCGAACAACTTCGTGCGGATGCCCGAGACGAGCAGGCGGTGGTCGCCGCCGGGAAGATCCGTGCGGCCCACGCTCCCCGCGAACAGCACATCCCCGCCGAACACGATTGCCGGCGACGCGTCGCTCCAGACATACACGACGTGCCCCGGCGAGTGCCCGGGAATGTCCAGCACATCGAGCCGGAAGCCGGCCGCTTCCACCACGTCCCCTTCCCGCACCAGCCGGTCGGCCGGCGGGCTCGTGACGCGAAGACCGGCCAGGCCGCTCAGGTTGCGCATCGGATCCGCCAGCATCGCCTCGTCGCGCTCGCCGATGATCAGCGGGGCGGCCGGAAACGCCTGTTTCACGGCCGCGTTGCCCGCGATGTGATCCACGTGCCCGTGCGTGTTCAGGATGACGGCCGGCTCGAGCCCCCGCGTGCCGAGCTCGCTCAGGATGCGGCCCGGCTCCAGCCCCGGATCGATCACCAGGCAGTCGCTCCGGCCGTCCCGCGCAACGATGTACGTCACCTCCTCGAACGGAAGCGACACGATCGGCACGAGGATGAGTTCGTTTCGTCGGCTCATGCCGAAGACAGCTTCTCCTGTTCGGACCCAAAACCTATAATACGCGGCACCTGGCTGCTCGGGACAGCAGCTCGGCCCTTTTTGTCTTCGGACGGCGCACCGGAACCCGAGCGGCGCGTCTCGAGCGCCGCGGACCGCCGCACCGGAATACGACGGCCTTTCATTACCGCACCGGCCATGCCCGGACGAAGGAGCGTTTGGCCGGACCCCGACACTGGAGGGAACAGCGCATGGCCCAGAACGATGCACACCGCGCGTTCATCGGCGTCGCCCTGGCGTTCACGAGCGGAGCGCTCCTGATGGCACCCTGGATGCTGGCCGCGGAGCAGGGCTCCGCCACGCGCTCGGCCGGCGGTGCGGCCGTCGCCCCCGACGCCGGCAAGCCGCCCATCGATCAGGCTCTCCAGCTGGCCCACAACGCGCGCGAGAAGTTCCGCACCATCCAAGACTACACCTGCACCTTCATCAAGCAGGAACGGATCAACGGACAGCTGCAGTCGCGCGAGTTCATCCAGATGAAGGCGCGACCCCGCCCGCTGAGCATCTACATGAAATGGCTGCGCCCCTACGACGGGCGCGAGGTGATCTACGTCCAGGGCCAGAACAACGGCAGGCTGCTGGCACACAGCGTCGGCGTCGAGAAAGTCGTGGGCGGCACGGTGGAGCTCGACCCGCGCGGCGACCGCGCCATGGAGAACTCGCGGCACAGCATCACCGAGGCGGGGATCGGCAACCTCGTCGAGCAGCTCATCGCACGCTGGGAGGCCGAGAAGAAGCTCGGGCAGACCAAGGTCGAGCTGCGCGACAACGCGACGGTCGACAAGCGGGTCTGCTGGCTGGTCAAAACCACGCACCCGAACGATCCCCGGCACTACGCCTACTACCGGACCCGCGTCCTCTTCGACAAGGAGAACGGCCTGCCCATTCACTTCGAGGGCTACGATTGGCCGCGTCGCAACTCGTCCCCCGACGGCGACCTCGTCGAGGTCTACACGTGCCGCGATCTGCGGTTCAATATCCCCCTCAGCTCGGCCGACTTCTCCATCGATAACCCGAGTTACAACTTCGGGCGGCTTTGAGCCGGAGCCCTACGACGCTACGGCGATGCTCAGGTTCGGCACGTCGAGCTGCGCGCGGAGCTCGGTCATGGCACTCGCCTGCAGGTCGGCGAACGATGCGGTCGGGGCCCAGCAGCGCACGCTGAGCACCGTCTTTCCGTCGGTCACCTGCGACACGCCCACGCTCGGCGACGGCTCGGACAGCACGCGCGGGTCCTGCGTGACGATCTCGATGAGTTTCTTGCGCAGCTCGGGCGAATCCGACTGCGACGGCAGGGTGATCGTCAGATCGATGCGCCGGTCCGGCAGCGCCGAGTAGTTCTTCATCATGCCCGTCGTGATCGTGTTGTTGGGCAAGACGATCTCGACGTTGTCGGGCGTTGCCAGCCGGGTGTGAAAGATGTCGATCACCAGCACCCGCCCTTTGGCCGCTCCGAGCTCGATCTGGTCCCCCACGCGGAACAGCCGGAAGGCGATGATCATCACGCCGGCGGCCAGGTTGGACAGCGAGCTCTGGAGCGCCAGGGCCACGGCGAGGCCGGCGGCGCCCAGCACGGCGAGCGCGGATGAGGTCGGCACGCCCAGGCGGGCCAGGGCCGCCACCACGACGGCTACCAGCAGGATGGTGTTGGCCAGGTTGCCGAGGAATGAGACGAGGGTCGCGTCGACCCGGCCCCGGCGCATCATCGACTGCACGAGCCGCGTGAGCAGTCGGGCGAGCAGCCAGCCCACGACAAGGATCACCAGCGCGCCGGCGACGTTGACCAGGAGCGCGAGCGCCATGCGCCGGGCGGGGCTCATATCTTCAGGCCGGATTCCAAGCAGTGCGTCCCAGTCGGTCATGCGTGGTCGGTTTCCGATCCGCCGTGGGGGAACGCCGCGGGATGCCGTGCGCCGCGGGCGATTCAGGCCAGCGGAGCCGCCGAGGCGGACCGCTTGGGCGGCGGCGCGTCGGCGACGAACTGCGGCCGCATGAAGACCCGGAGCGCGTCGCGCCAGATCCCCCAAGCATCTCCCGGCGGCCGCGCGCCGCAGCGATCGCTCACCGGCACCTCGTCGATGAGCATGCCCATGAACGTGGCTTTGGCCAGGATCTCGGTCTGGGCGAACCGTCCGGCGGACTGGATCGGGATGCGTCGCAGCGCTACCCGCCGGTACAGCCGCGCCCCGCAGTCCACGTCATGAACGGCCACGGCGAACACGATACGGACGCACCAGCGATAAAGCCAGCCCATGACCCGTTGCCTGAGCGAGCCGCCTCGCCCAACGCGCCGCCCGCACACAATGTCCGCCTGATCAATCACCGCCAGGAAGCGATCGATCTCGCCGGCCGCACACCCGCCGTCGGTCTGGAAGATCAGCGGGTACTTGGCCGCCTGCAAGCCGGATCGCACGGCCGCGCCGTAGCCAACCCGGCGGGCGTGGTGCACGGCGCGAATCCGACGGTTCGCCGCCGCCAGCCGGTCCGCTAGCGCGCCGGTCGCATCCAAGGAACCGTTGTTGACCAGGATCAGCTCGTGCCCGCGCTCCAGCCGGTCGAGCGCGTCGGTCACGCGGGCGACGACCGCGGCCAACTCGTCCGCCTGGTTGTAACAGGGCACGACCACGCTGATCCCGCGGTCGGCGATCGCCGCGCGGTGAAAGTACTGGTCCAGGTCCATGGCTCCCCCTCTCGAAGATCTTCGCTGCGATCCTTGCTCGCTCCGCTCAGTTGGCCAGCGGGCTGGCCCACCGCGTGTGCAGCGCTTCGGCCCGGCGCAGGCCTGCGGCGTTGGTGATCAACACGGCCGGATCGCGATGCGTGCCGAACGGGTTGTCGGTGTTCCACGCCAGCGGCACCATAATGACGTCCGGCCACTCGGCCGCGCGCTGCCGGAAACGCTCGAGCTCGACGACGACGAACGCGGGCTTGTTTCGGGTGATCACCTGCCTCAGGCCCTTGCGGTCGCGCAGCCAGCGCGCGCTGGGTCCGAGGCAGAACATCAGCTGCTGGTCCTCACGTCCGTAGTAGAACGGGCGCTCGCCTTCGGGCACCAGGTCGCGTGCGAGCCGCGCGAGCGACTGTTGGTCGCGGAGCGGCTCGAGCGGCGGCAGAACGCAAGCGACGTAGGCTACGAAGGCAACGGTCCAGGCTGCGCCGAGCAGCGTCGCCGCTGCCAGCGGGCGGCGTCGCCGCACGGCCAGCGTACTCCATAGTACCGCCAGAGCGGCCGCGGCGGGCAGCAGCCACGCCTGCGCCGCCTCGATCGCCTGCCGCAGCTGGGCGAACACCATCCGGTCGGTCGCGTGGATCCAGCGGCCGACCAGGCGGGTCTCGAGCAGCCGCGCGGTCACCGCCTCGTCGCGCAGCACCGCCACAAGCACCAGCGCCGCCGCGGTGAGCGCGACCATCATGCCGCCGAGCAGCCGGAACCAGCGCCACGCCGCACGCGCGGTCCGCGCTTCGAGCAGGCCGTTCCAGAAACCGCCGAGCAGCAGGGCACAGCCGGGTATGAGCGGCAGCAGGTAGTCGTGCCGTTTGAAGCGCACGGCCGAGAGTAGCAGGAACATCGCGGCGGTCCATG
>JBGPMX010000512.1:0-4374 GCA_041487215.1 Planctomycetia bacterium
AGTCTCTATCGCTCGCGCAAGCACTTCGAGAACGTCCCGGTGCTCTCAGGAGCGCGGCAGCGCGGTTGTCCCCCCCTTCCGAAGGGGGGGTAGGGGGGGTATCACGGGACGTGTTGCATTCAATCGCGACGAGTCTCTATCGCTCGCGCAAGCACTTCGAGAACTCCGTCCATATTCTCCAGCACATCGGTGTTCATAAACCGCAAGACCTGTATTCCCAGGCCGTCGAGGAATGCTCGTCGTTCCTCATCGCGAATTCGCGCACGACATCGGAAGTGCGGGTCTCCGTCGAGTTCGATTGCCAGCTTCAGCTCGGGGCAGTAGAAGTCGAGGACGTAGGCCGCAACGCTAAACTGACGGCGGAACTTTGTGGCGAGCACCTGACGGCGCTGGATTCTCAACCAGAGCAGAGCTTCGGCCTTGGGCATGTTGCGGCGGAGGTAGCGCCGCCGCTTCATGTCCTGCCGGCGGTTGTATAGCTCGGTCACGGATGGGGGCTCGCGTTTGACATCTCGGAGCTCGCCTTTTCTTTCGGAAGCCCCGCGCGACCTGTTGATACCCACCCTACCCCCCCTTGCGAAGGGGGGGACAAGGGGGGGCGATCGCTATCCGAGCGTCGCACCCCGCGGCGGGACGAGAGCTGGTGCGACGTCGCGCGGACCGCGGGATCCGACGCTCGGGTATTCTCGCCACCGCGGCAGCGCGGTTGTCCCCCCCTTCCGAAGGGGGGGTAGGGGGGGTATCACGGGACGAGAGCTGGTGCGACGTCGCGCGGACCGCGGGATCTGACGCTCGGGTATTCTCGCCACCGCGGCAGCGCGTAGGCACCCGAGGCCGCCGTTCATTCCACCTCGCTCTCACCCAGGATCTTGCGGTAGATCGCCTTCGCCTGGTCGTACGCGGCGCGGGCGTCCGCCTTTTCGGTGTCGCGGATACGCGGCTCCTTCTGGCTCCAGCACTGGTCGATCGAGCGAATGCACCAGTCGGCCGAGCGGCGGCTGGCGCGGATCGGCTTGTCCGCCACCACCACGAACACGGGGTTGGTGTGTGACGACGGCAGGATGCGCAGCGCCACCCAGCTCGATCGCTCGATCGGAACCTCGAGCTCGATCTCCCGGAGCGTGCCGTCGGCCACGATCTCACGCCGCGCCGCCGCGACCGGCCGCCCATTCACGACGACCTCCAAGGGCACCTTGCGCGAATCGGCGATCCTTGCCCGCTCGATGTCCCAGTACGGCTTCTCCTCGTACGACCGCTGCTGGATCGTCTTCCCTTCGGGCGTCTGCTGCTCGGGCAGGTACGCCGCGGCTTTCACGTGGATCTTCACTGTGCCCGGCTCGTCCAGCCGGAGCTCGCTCGCCTCCGTGCCCATGTCGCGGTCGTTAACGCGGAAGTCGATCAGGTGGCTGCGTCCGTCTCCCACGTAGCTGCGTCCCGCGCGGATCTGTTCGGTCCAGCGATCGAAATCGAGTGGGCCGTCCTGCTTGACATAGACGCGTCCCAGCCCAACCCGCTCGCCGTAAATGCACGGGAAATCGGTCTCGCCCGAGACTCTCGCGCGGAACCCGCAGTTGAGCGTGTGGTACCAGATGTTCAGCTCGTAGACGTACGGTGTGTCGACCGACGAAATGAAGTCGCAGGTGTCGTGCGCCACGTCCACCAGGTACTCGTTCGCGCCGATGCCGTCCATCGGGGGGATGACGTAGTTGGGCAGGTCGTGCGATACCTTGCGGGCGATCCCCTTCTGCGGATCACCGCGCTCGATGATCGGAGCCAGCCCCCAGCCCGAGTGGCTGAAGCCGACCACGCCCCCCTGGTCCTTCCCCCAGCGCAGCACCGGCAGGTCCCAGCTCGGCCACTCCTCGATGCGCGTCGTGGGCTTGCCGCCCGGCGGCGTGTAGTCGTCTTCCTTGAGGCGGAGCAGGCAGAGATGGCCGGCGTGCGATGACGGGAAGCCGGACACCTCGACATCGTAGCGCATCAGGTACTCGGGCGTGGACAGCTCGTGCACCTTCCCTTCGAAGAACTGCTTCTGGAAGTACCAGCACGGGCCCCAGGACAGGACGCAGCCGACGTTGAGGTCCTCGCCCAGGATGTGCCGCATCATGTCCTTGGGCAGCACTCCCTCCATGGGGCTCTCGTAGTGCGCGCAGCCTGCCGCGTGCACGTGGTGGTCTCCCGAGTACCAGCCGAGCTTGGCCGGGTGGATCCATCGTTTCAAATGGAACGTTTCCTTGTGCGAGACGCTGTCGGGCACGTCGATCGTGCGGCGCTCGATGAGGTACTCGGGGCCGCGCGTGTACACCACGTCGTACTTGCCCGGCGGCAGGTGCACGGATTCGTTGTCGCCGCGGTAGATCTGCGGGTGAAAGAAGAAGTCCGGGGCGAGCCGCCGCGCGGGCGACGGGTACACGCGGCCGGCCTTGTCCCGGACGATGAACGACGCGAACGTCGGCTTGCCGTCGTCATCGAGCACGCCGAGCACCAGCTCCGTGGACGGCACGCAGTCGAACAGGATCGGCACGGCGTTGCGGAAGCCGATGTCCTGGGTCCCCTGGCCGATGTTGAAGCCGATGAGCGCCTCGCGTTTGCCCGTGTCGCGCGTATAGAGCTGGATGATGCGGTATTCGAGCCGGAGGCCCGAGAGGGTCTTGGTGATCGGCTGGCTGTCGAACATGACCATGTCCAGGAAGCGCTGCGAGACGTCGCCGGGCTTCACGAGCTTCTCAGGCGGCTGCGCCTTCTTGGGATCCACCTTGCCGAACGGGTCCGGGCTGCCGCTCGAGCCGCGGTAGAGCGGCGCCGCGTTGGGGCTCTCGGGGTGGAGCGGGGCGGTGACACCCGCCTCGTTCTCCACCTTGACCAGGAACGTGCGCCACCCCTGCTCCTGCAGCTCGGGCTGGGCCGGTCCGATCGCCACCTTCACGCGGCTCTCCGGGTTGATCTGCACGAAGGCGATCACGTGAGGATCGAGTGCCTTCTGGATGTTGCGCACCCCCTGGGCTGGGTCGGTCGCCTTGACGGCCGCGTCGAGTGCCTGCTGGGCGGCGGGGTCGAGCGGCGCGCCCAGGAACTTGAGGGCTTCGCTCACGCGCTGGGCCTGGCTGGCGAGCGGCTGGAGTTCGACGTCCGTCACCAGCGGCAGTTCGGCCGCGCCGGCGCGCACCCCCGCGATGCCCGGAACAAGGAGTGCCAGGAACGAGGCGGCGTGCCGGATTCGTCGAAGGATGCGGTTCATCGGTCACACTCCGTTCTATGGATTGTCTCGGGCCCGGGTGCAGCGGTGCGGGGTTTTTCCCAGTGCATCATCCTAGCGGCTGCGGCGTCGGCTGCCACATCTTTCGGGCGGCCCGAGCCCGCTGCCGCGACTGCCGGGATGCACACCGTTGAGTCGCGCAACAAACCGTGCCAGAATCACACACCGGGTGGTGGCCTGCCGCCGCGTCTCCACGTCGCGACGCGTTCCGTGGAATGATCCCGCGGCAGCTTGCTGCGCCGCCCCCGGCCGCCTGCCTCGGCGGAAGGAGCACCATGGCTGTTGTCAATGATGCGGTCGCCTCGCCTTCTGAATCGAGCGTCGCGGCGCCCGAGCTTCTGCGGCGGGGGCCGTATGTGTTCAAGCGCGCCCAGTCCGCCGACGAACTCGAGCAGGTGCATCGCCTCAACCACAGGACGTTCGTCCACGAGATTGCACAGCACCCGGATCCGGGGACGGGGGCGCTCGTCGATAAGTTCCACGACAAGAACCGCTATTTTGTCGCGCTGCGGCAGGGGCGGGTGGTTGGCATGGTGGCCGCGCACGACCGCCCGCCGTTCTCGGTGGCCGAGCGGCTGGCCGACGCGGCGGTGCTCGCGCAGCTCGGGCCCCGTTTGCTCGAGGTCCGGCTGCTGGCGATCGAGCCGGAGGAACGGCACGGTATTGTCTTCGCCGGTCTGATGTGGCTGCTGTACGGCGAAGCGCTGCAGGCGGGGCACAGCCACGTCGTCATCTCCGGGGTGCTTGACCGCCGCGCGCTCTACGAGCGCATCGGTTTCCGGGCGCTCGGGCCCGGCGTGCGCAGCGGAGCGGCCGAGTTCATCCCGATGGCGCTGGCGCTTGCCGAGCTGCCCGAGGGCATCCAACATGACCTGCGGCGCTGGGGCCGGCGAGTGGATTCCGCGCGGGCGGTGCCGCCACCTGCTGCGGTCTCGTTGCTGCCCGGCCCGGTCGAGATCGCGGACGCGGTGCGCGACGCTTTTCGTGCGCGGCCGGTGTCGCACCGCGCTCCCGAGTTCATCGACACGTTCGAACGCGTGCGGGCCGCGCTTGGCCAGCTGACCTGCGGCATGCGCGTGGCGCTCTTGAACGGCGGCGGGACGCTGGCCAACGACGTG
>JBGPMX010000513.1:0-4356 GCA_041487215.1 Planctomycetia bacterium
CGGCCGCGTTGGCGGCCAGGGTGAGAACGGCCTGCGCCGTCGCAGCCACCCGCTTGGCCCCGGCTTCATCGCCGCAGCGCGCGCGGAGATCCACGGCCAGCCCGTTGCCCAGGTCAAGGCCGGCGACCGCGAACCGGGTCTCTTCCCAGAGCGGCGCGAAGGTCGCAATCGGAATAGCGCCAGGTCCCCGGGGCGCTTGCTTCAGCTCCGCTTCGATCTGGCTGCGCACCCAGCCGGCGTCGATCGCGGCGGCGAGCTGCCCGTGAGCGATCGCGCTCCACGCATCGGCCCACGGGTAATCCGCGAGCCGCCCCTTGCCGCGCGCGATGTAGCGGTACAGGTTCTGTTCGGTGTCGAACACGATCGTGCGATCGTCCGGCGTGAAGAATGCGAGCATGGGTTGCGGGCCGCTCGAAAGCTTGTAGTACATCTGGCCGGCATGCTTGGCCTCGACCGGCTGGTAGCCCAGGTCGCTGACGAGCTTCTTCCAATCGCGCGGCTCGGTCGAGCGTACGATGCGCCCGAACGTTCCCGGCGGGTTCCCCGTGTTCGGCAGGACGACGAGCGTAAGCTGCTCGATCTGTTCGATGGGTACGCCAACCAGGAAGTCATTCCACGAATGGCGCCATGCGTCTTGCGGCGTGGCGCCCGCGGGCTGCCCGCCGCCGGAGATCTCGGGAATCGCCTTGGCGACCGGGTCCATACCGGGTTTGGCCAGGAGCGCGGCGGGCCGTGCCGCCACCACGACCGCGGCATCGGTGGGGACGTAGGAGAGGTCAATCGGCGTCTTGTCGTCCGCCGCGCTGCCCGGCAGCGCGGAGAGCGACGCGCGGGCGGCGGGCACACCGCGCAGCCCGGCGACCAGCACGCCCCCGGCCATGAGCAGCGTAACAGCGGTGGTAGCTGCGACCCGTGAGAACCGCTCTCGCGTCAGGTTCTGTGCACTGCGCAACATCTCGATTCTCCTCAAAAAAGTGCCTCGGGTCGGCAGGAAAGTGCGCGCGGCCAGACTGATCGGGCGATCGTCCTGCTGGCGGAGCGCGAGCTGGGCCAGCGTCATCAGGTAGGTGCGGCGTCCGCCGGCAAGCTCGGCGCCCCGTGCGTCCGCCGCCAGCTCCTGCTCGAGACGCAACCGTGCGGCGAGCCAGTGCACCAGCGGGTGGTAGAAGTGCAGCGCGACGCTCAGCTGCGCGCCCAGCCAGGCCAGGTAGTCCCGTCGCGCGACGTGCGCGATTTCGTGCGCGAGCACCACGCGGCGCTCCAGCTCGCTCCAGTCGTGCCACGCCGCGGGCAGGAGCAAGAGCGGCCGCCGCCAGCCCATGGTCGCGGCGGTCGCCATGTCGGCCGATTCTCGAGCCTCGATGGTGCGTCGGCAGCCGGTTCGGACCGCCAGCTCGGCGACCAACTCGAGCAGCCCGGCGTCGTGCACCGGCCGGCTCCGCACGCGGTAGCGGTGTACGGCCCAGAGCCCGCACGCGAGCCGCGCCACGCCGAGCGCCACGGACAGGCCAATCAGCACGGCCGCTACGGACGGCCAGCGCGCCGCCTCACCGCCGCGCGCGCGACCGCCCGCCATCAGCTCCTGGGCAAACGCCTGCACGAAGTCGGCGGCCAGCCCGCCGTGTCCGACCGCGGCCACGCGACGCGGGCCCCGTCCACTGCCGTCGGAGTCGGCAGCGTGAGGGAACGCATCGGGTGCCGCCGCCGCAGCGCCATTTCCCGCTTCGTGCGCGGCCGGTTCGCGTGCTCGCGCGGCGGCAAACGCCGAGGGACCGAAGGCCCACCAGCGCGGCCACGGCGCCCAGTGCAGCACCGACACTGCCAGGGCGACCAGCAGGCTCGCCAGCGTCGCCCGCGCGCCGGCTTCCGGGCCCCAGCGCCGCGCGACGGCCGACACGACCAGCGCCACAGCAACGAACAACGTCAGCCGCAGCGCGGACCCGACCAGGGAAAGGGCGAAGTCGTTCATGGCCTAGGATTCCCCCAGGAGCTCGCGCAGAGCGGCGCGCTCGCGCGGCGACAGCTTCTTCTGCTCCATGAGCCGCACCAGGAGCTGCTCGCGCGAGCCGCGGAATACCCGGTCAAGCAGATCGCCGAGCAAGCGCTGCGACACGTCCTCGTAGGTCCGGATCGGCCGGTACCGGAAGGGCCGCTCGGCGTTTGTCTGCGCGACGAACGCCTTGTCGGAAAGGATCCGGACGAGGGTCGCGACGGTGGTGTAGGCCAGGTCGAGCCCTCCGCCCGCCGCCAACTCGTCCCGCACCTCAGCAACCGTCCGCTCGCCCTGCCGCCAGAAGACGTGCATCACCTCGAGCTCGCGCTCCGTCAGCTCTTTGGCCGGTGGCCGTGCCATGCCAGACTCTCTAGGGGTTTTGGTTTATTAGATTTGGTTTTATAGTAATTAGGCGCGTCACGAAGTCAAGCATGTCTGTAAAGATTTTTTTGAGCGGCTTTCTGCTTTCCCTGGCCCCGGCTGGGCGGCATGATACACGAAGGGACGGCTTCCCCCCCCCACTCATCCTCTGCTTCCGGGAGAACGCGCATGCCGGAGAACTTCAGCGTGACACGACGTTCCTTGCTCAAGGCGGGCGCCGCGGCGGCCGCACTGGGCGGCTCGGTGACCCGGCTCGCCTCGGGCGAGGACAAGAACCCGTACGGCGGGTTCCGCATGGGAATCCAGAGCTACTCGCTGCGCAACTACGACACCGAGGGAGCGCTCACGCAGACCCGCAAGTTCGGTCTCGCGTACTGGGAGTCTTTCAACAAGCACTTCCCGGTGACCGATTCGGCGGGCAAGATCGCCGAGTACCGCAAACTGCTGGACGCGATGGGCATCAAGCTGGTCGCCTACGGCGTGCAGCCCTTCACCAAGGACACGGATGCCAACCGCAAGCAGTTCGAGTTCGCCCGCGCGATGGGCATCCAGACGCTCAGCGCGGATCCCACGCCGGACAGCTTCGACAACCTGGACAAGCTCGTCGAGGAATACGGCATCAACATTGCCATCCACAACCATGGCCCCGGCGCACGCTACGCGAAGATCGACGACGTGCTCAAGGCGATCCGCAACCACCACGAGCGGATCGGCGCGTGCGTCGACACGGGGCACTACCTGCGCTCGGACGTCAATGCGGTGGAGGCGATCGAGGCGTTCGGGGCACGCACCTACGACGTGCATCTCAAGGACGTGAAGAAGCCGGACAAGTTCACCGTGCTCGGCAAGGGGGACCTGGACCTGGTGGGCTGCCTCAAGGCGCTCAAGAAGCTGAAGTACGACCACCTGCTGGCGCTCGAGTACGAGGAGCACCCGGAAGATCCGATCGACGAGATCCAGGCGTGCCTGGCAGCGGTGCGAGACGCGGTCAAGAAGGTCGGGTAACGGGTGCCCCTCCCCCGTCAGTCTTCGAATGACAGCTGAAAGCCTGTCGCAGTCCGCCCTCCGCACGCACGCTCCATGCGCGTGCGCTCTTCACCGGCTTACGGAGACGCCGACGTGCACGTCGGGTGTCGCTCGCACCGGGATCATGCCGCCGGGAAGCCGCGTGTCGATCTCGGCGAGGATGCGCTGGGACGCGTCTTCATCCCCGAAGACACCGATGCGGATGCCCACCTCGGTCGCGCCCGCTTTCGGTTCCAGCTTGACCATGATCTTCTGGTTGTCGACCGTACGGCTCTCGAGCCGCCCGCCGAGCGCGTTCGATTTCTCCTCGACGATCGGCAATCCCAGCGCCTGGACCGAGTCGTGCACGGCCGGCCAGGCTTGATCGACCGGGTAGGGGTAATACTTCTTGGATTCGCCGTTTACGTACGCGTAGGTCGCCGCGCCGGCGCCCCCCACGAGCAGCAGGGCGCAACCGGTGACCGGGGCCAGGCAGACAAGTAGGGCCAGCAGGGCCAGCCACCGGATCGCTCGGTTTCGCTTTGTCACTTTTGTTTCCTCACCTCTTCCGAACTCGACTCGAAATGTGGGTGCTCGCTCGCCATGCCTGGAGCGACCGAACGGGGTGAGTCTAGCGAAAGCACCCGGATGTGTCAGCGCGTACTCACGCACATATCGCAACCACCGATGAACGCCGACCGATGCCAATAGGAAGAAGACTCCCCAAGGTCGGTTCAGGGAACCGATCCCGGAATCGCCCTTGGATCGGCGTGCATCGGCGTCCACCGGCGGTTCCTTCCCTCATTCGCTGCCGGACCCAGATCCTTCGCTCCGCTCGTACCTCGCTTCGCTCAGGATGACAACTTCGGAAGTCGGTGGGGACGCAGAGACGAAGACTTCCGAAGTCTTCGGACAGCCGGCGCGCCGGTGCTGGCTCAGTTTGAAGATCGACCCCCCCTTGTCCCCCCCTTAGCAAG
>JBGPMX010000514.1:0-4352 GCA_041487215.1 Planctomycetia bacterium
CTTCTTCTACTCGTCGTCCGACCAGGATTGGGTAACCCGGCGGTTCCCGTCGCTCGCCACGCGCTGTGTGCTGCTCCCCGTCAGCGTCGGTGCCGGGGCCGCGTCGGGCGCCGCTGCGCCCTTCCGGCATCCGGGCGTGGCCGACGGTGATAAGGTCCTCCTGCTGGTCGGCAGCATGGATAACCCGAGCAACGAGGACGCGGCGCGGTGGTTCGCGAAGCGGATTTTTCCGGCACTGCGGTCCACGGTCCCGAACGCGCGTTTCATGGTGGTCGGCACTGGCTCGCGGCGGCGTCTCGCCGACCTCGATGATCCGGGCGTGGTGGTGGTGGGCGAGGTGCCCGAGCTGGCGCCATTCCTGAAGCGAGCCGACGTCTGCGTGGTTCCTCAGCGCGGCGGCGCGGGCATCCGCGTGAAGCTGCTCGATTCGCTCGCCGCCGGCAGGGTCACGGTCGCGACGCCGGTCGGCGTCGAGGCGATGCCGGACATCCGGGCCGGCGAGCACTATCTGCTGGCGCGCGACGAGAACGAGTTCGCCGCCCGGTGCCTTGACGTGCTGCGTGATCCCGGCCGTTTTGAGACGGTGGCGCAGGCGGGCCGGGAGCTGGTGCGTCGCCGCTACTCGCCCGGCGCGGTCGCGACCGAGCTCGAGAACGCCTACACCCAGATCCTCTCGGGTGGCGGGCGGCCCTCTGCCGGGTCCGCCGCGGGGCCGCATGGCCTGGAAGAGTGCATGAAGGGTTGACGCACGCCATGAGAGCAGCTCAGAACCCGCTCGCCGGCAAACGGATCCTGCACCTCATCGGCGATTCCAGGTTCGGCGGTGACACGATCTATCTTCTGGCGCTCGCGGAGCGAGCCCGACAGTGCGGCGCCCACGTCTGGATTTGCACGACAGACCCGGCAACCGTGGCCGCCGCGGGGCGGCGCGGCTTTCCCGTCATCGGCGTGCCGTATCTGCGGCGCGAGATCGAACCGGTCAACGACCTGCGCAGTCTTGTCGCGGTGGCACGGCTGTGCCGGCGCTACCGCTTCGATCTGGTGCATACGCACACTTCGAAGGGGGGCGTGGTCGGCCGCATCGCGGCGCGGCTGGCCGGCGTGCCCCGCGTGGTGCACACGATCCAGGGTTTCGCGTTTCACGCCTACTCGAGGCCCTGGCAAACGCATATCTACTCCGTGATCGAGCGCATGGCCGGGCGGTTCTGCGACCTGGCCATTTCCGTGAACCACGAGGACAGGGAGACCGCCCTCGCGCGCGGTCTCGTGCCGCCCGACAAGATTGTCACGATCCTCAACGGAATCGATCCGGGTCGCTTCCGGGCGCCGTTCGACCGCGCCGCTTTCCGGCGCTCGATCGGCGTGGGGGACGCGGAGCGGCTCGTGGGCGCCGTGGCGCGGATGGCGTCCCAGAAGGATCCGCGGACCTTCGTGGTGGCGGCCGAATTGCTCACGCGGGCTCGGCCCGATATCCGCTGCGTCTTCGTGGGGGACGGGCCGCTCTTCGAGGCCATGCGCCGGCTGGCCCGCGAGCGGCAGCTCGGCGACCGGCTGCTCCTCCCCGGCTTCCAGAGCGACGTCGAGAACTACGTGCGGGCGCTGGACGTTTTCGTGCTCTGCTCCCTCTGGGAGGGGTTGCCGATTTCATTGCTCGAGGCGATGTGCGCCGGCGTGCCCATTGTCGCCACGCGGATCAAGGGCAACCGCGAGTGCGTGGACGACTCGTGTGCGCTCTTGGTCCCACCGCAATCGCCCCACGAAATTGCGGATGCCGTGCGGCGGCTGCTCGACGAGCCGGACCTCGCCGAGCGGCTCGTGGCGCGGGGACGCCGCCGCTTTGAGGAGCGTTTCGAGCAGGAGCGGATGCTTGGGGAGACGTTCGCGTGGTACGAACGGCTATTGGCTCCGGTCACGGCCGCAGTGCGGCGACCGCGCGATCGCGCGGGGAAGATCGCCGGAACGGGCGCGTGGCGGACCAACCGGCACCAGGTCGTTCGCAAGAAGATCCTTTACGTGAGCAACTCCGCCTGGGACCTTTACCACTGCCGTCTCAGGCTGATGCTCGAACTCCGGAAGCTCGGCTACGAAGTGGTCGCCTGCGCGCCACGCGACAAGCACGCGCGTAAATTCGACAAGCATTCCATACGGTTCATCCACCTCCCCATGACGCTTGCCGGCAGGAACCCGGTCCGCGAAGCCGTCGTCGTGCTCCGATTGGCCGCACTGTACCTGCGGGAGCGGCCGGTGCTGGTGCACCATTTCGCCATGAAGGCCGTGACCTACGGGTCGATGGCCGCGCGGGCGGCGCGTGTTCCCAGCATTGTCAACAGTATCACCGGGCTGGGAATGCTGTTCGGGCGCGGCTCTTGCCTGCTGAGGGGCTTGGTGATCCTGTTGCTGCGCTGGGCCTGCGCCGGACGGGCGCACCTCATATTCCAGAACGCGGACGATCAGCGCATCTTCATCGATCAACGCATTGTGGATCGGAAGAACTCGGGCGTTGTTCCGGGCTCGGGCGTCGATCTCACGCGGTTCGCGGTCCGCCCGCGGGACACGGGGCCGAGCCGCGGCCCCGCGCCGACCACTTTCCTGATGTACGGACGCATGATCTGGGAAAAGGGGGTGTGCGAATACGTCGCGGCCGCGCAGGCGCTCCGAGCCAAGCACCGTGCGGGGCCGGCGACACGACCCCTGCGCTTCCTCCTGGTAGGCGGTGCCACGGTTGGCAACCGAACGGGGGTCGATCCGGAGTGGAGTGCGAACCCATCCACCGTGCCCGGCGCGTGGTTGGAACAGCAGAACTCGCAGGGGTGCGTGGAATGGTTTCCCCACACCGACGACGTCGTCAGCTTGATTCATCAGTCGGACGTCGTGGTCCTGCCGTCGTATTACCGCGAGGGAATTCCGCGCAGCCTGGTCGAGGCGATGGCCTGCGGCAAGGCGGTCATCACTACGGACACTCCCGGTTGCCGGGATACCGTCGAGCCGGGCGTGAATGGCCTGTTGATCGAACCGCGCAGCGTGCAGGCCCTGGCGGCCGCCATGGAGCGGCTCGCACTCCACCCCGAGCAAGCCTCCGAGATGGGAAGCGCCGGGCGACGCATCGCCGAGCGCCGGTTCGCGGACGCGGTGGTGGTCCGCGGCGTGCTCGGGGAATACGAGCGGGCGGGCCTGGCGTGCGCGGCGGCGGCACCCCCGCCGCGTGGCGACGCCGCGGAGCCGCCGTGGGCACTCGGCGGCGGCGCGATGTGGCCGCAGCAGAGCGAGGCCGGCATTGTACCGTGCCGCGGCTAGGACAGGAGTCAGAGGCCAGGAGTCAGGAGTCAGGAGTCAGGAGTCAGGAGTCAGAGGCCAGGAGTCAGGAGTCAGGAGTCAGAGGCCAGGAGTCAGGCAGGTTGTCATCCTGAGCCGGCGAGGAACGAGCAGCGAAGGATCTCGATGCTCTCCCGGGCTGCTCCCCCGATTTACGGTCCCCTCGCCCCCGCGCTCATGGATCATGGGCGGGAGAGGGGACGGAATTCCAAATGCGGAATGCGATGAACGGGAATGGGCATGACGGCGCGGCGTGGGAGAAAAGCATGACGGGCGAAGTCCGGCTGGATTTTGTCGGTATCGGGCCGCAGCGCGCCGGAACCACCTGGCTGCACCTGGTGCTTGGCCAGCATCCGGGTCTGTGCTTTCCCGCCGACGTCAAGGAGACGATGTTCTTCGATCAGTATTACGCGAGGGGCCTCGCGTGGTACGCGCGCTACTTTGACCATCGCGCCGCAGGCCAACTGCTCGGCGAGATCGCGCCGACCTACTTCGACGTCCCCGATGCGCCCGAGCGGATTGCGCTGACGAATCCCGTATGCAAGGTCATTGTCAATCTGCGCCAACCGCTTGCGCGCACTCTGTCGTTGCACCGCCATCACTTTGTCGCGGGCCGCGTCGATGCGTGCTTCCGCAGCGCGGTCCGCGCCATGCCGCGGCTGGTCGAGTCCAGCCACTACGCCGCTCACGTTCCGCGCTGGATCGCCCGGTTTGGCAGAGAGCGGTTGCTCTTTGTTCTCTTGGACGATATCGCAAGCGCGCCCGAGCCGGTGTTCCGGACCGTCTTGGCTTTTCTGGGCCTTGACGACATCCCGCTTCCGCCCGAGGGGTTGGAGCGGCTCAACCAGGCGATCAGCCCTCGATTTCGCCGCCTGGCCAAGGCGACGGCGAGTGTGGTGTCGCTGCTGCACGCCAACCGGCTTCACAAGCTGGTGAACGCCGGCAAGGCGATCGGTCTGCGACGTCTCGTGTACCGGTCGGGTGGCTCCGGGCCGCCGCCGCCCAGCAAGGAGGAGCGCGCCGAACTGATGCGAACCTTC
>JBGPMX010000515.1:0-4348 GCA_041487215.1 Planctomycetia bacterium
CATGCAACTTCTCGACCGACCGCCGCACGCTCGCCTTGCTCCGGGCCAGCCGTTGCAGTGCGCGCTCGAGTAGCGCGCGCTGCTCGAGTATAGCGCGTTCTTGTTCGCGCACGCGCGCCTCACGGCGATCGAGTTCGGCCATCCGCCGCTCGAGCCCGGTCGACGACGAGTGCCCGGCGAGCGGCTCGCGCTGTGTCGCGCAGCGGCTCGCGGTCCGCTCCGCTTCACGCAGCAGCGATTCGACCGAGTCGAGCTGCCGGAACAGCCTGGCGCGAATCGCGCAGGCCGCGGTCGGCGCCGCGTCCACGCGGCTCAACATGGGGGGGGCAGCGCAGGTCGCCGCTGGAAGACTCACGTGAAAAGCACTGGAAGACAAGTGGTCGGTGGATCGGTTCTGCACCACGTATCATCGTCTCGTTCGTCACGGTCGATCCAATCAAACCGCTGACCCTGCATACTGCTCTTTGCAAAGCAGGTGGGTTCTGTTATGAAGCGGACCCCGCCGACCGCGCGGGGAGCGGCATCTCTCCCTGACAAGCGACCATGTCCATTTGGCAAGCCCGTGTGCGCGCGCGGCGGCGGTCTCGAAAGGCGGGCGGCGCCGGGTCGTATTCGATCGCTTCACGTCGGGCAGAGGGGAGAGAAGGCATGTCCAGCAAACGCGTTTGGCTGTCCTCGTCGCTCGTTCTGATCACCGTCGGCTTGGGAATCACGGCGCTCGCCCAGCAGGGGCGTGCTCCCTTGCCCGGGTCCGAGAGGCGCGCGGCTGGAACCGCCGGCGACGCACCGTCGCGGGCGCGCGACGCGGCGCCGCACATGCCGGCCCGATCGCCCGCTGGCCGGCCCGCCGCCGCGACCCCGGCCTCCGGCAAAGCCGGCGACGCACGGCCCGACGCCACGCGCCCTGCCGCCCCGCGTAGCGAGCGCGGCACGGCCAACGTCTCGCTCCAGCTGACCGCCCCCGCCGAAGCGTCGGTGGGAATCCCCGCCAAGTACGAGCTCATGGTGCGCAACGAGGGGGAAGGCAGCGTGGACTACGTCCGCGTCGAGGCGGAGCTGCCGCAGAACGCCGAGTTCGTTTCGGGCAGCCCGGAACCGGACGTGGACGGCGGCACCGCGTCCTGGCAGATCGGCAAACTCGAGGCGGGTGCGGAACGCCGGCTGGCGCTCGAACTGCGCCCGAGCGACGAGGGGCAAATCAAGTGCACCGCCATGGTTGTCTGCTCCTCCTTCTCGACCAGCCAGACCACCATCACCCGGCCGCAGCTGGCCGTGACCATGACGGCGGCGCCCGAGGTGATCGTCGGCGAGCGCGTCACGTTCGTGCTCAAAATATCCAACCCCGGCACCGCCCCGGCCTCGAACGTCACGATCTACGACGAGGTGCCCGAGGGAACGACGTTCATGGAGGCAAGCGACGGCGGCCAGCTCACCCCGGACAAGAAGAGCGTGCGCTGGAATATCGGTCCGCTGCCGCAGGGACAGAGCCGCACCGTCACCATCACCCTGCGGCCCACGGCGCCCGGCGAGATCTACAGCCAGTCGATCGCCACGGCCGACGGAGAACTGCGCTCGAAGGCCGAGTCCTCCACGGTCGTCGAGGGGATCTCCGCGCTGCTCGTCGAAGTCGTGGACATCGCCGACCCCATCGAGGTGGGGGCGGAGACCACCTACGAGGTGCGCGTCGTCAACCAGGGATCCCAGGCGGCGACGAACCTTGTCCTACTCGCCGAGGCACCGCTCGGCATGACCCCGGTCAAAGCAAACGGCCCCGCGCGTGCCGAGATCCAGGGGCAGCGCATCGTCTTCGACCCGCTCCCCCGGCTCGCCGCACGCGCCGACACCGCCTTTCACATCCGGGTGCGCGGCGACCGGGCCGGCGACCACCGGTTCCACGTCCAGCTGACCGGCGACCAGCTCCAGAGCCCCGTGCACAAGGAAGAAAGCACTCGCGTTTACAACGACGACGAGTGAGCGAGCGCGGCGTCACTCCGCTGCCGCACGAGGGGGTCGTTCTTCCAACGGACCCCGTACCGCCACGCCGGTTTCCTTGACGCACAGCGCGCCCGCCACCGCTACAATGCCAGAGCTGCCGCGCAGAGCACCCATAACGAACACCAGGGGAACGGCGCATGATCACGATGCTGCGGGCCGCGGCGCTCGCGGGCTTGCTGGCCGCCGCCGCCCAGGCGGATGATTTCGACCTCTACACCGCGAGCGTGCTTCGCAAGATCCCTGCCGCGGACGGCGCGTCGGCGCTCGAGCAAATCACACTGTCCGAGCTCAGCCGAGCCGAGCCGGTGCTGCCCGGTCGCAACGGCCCGCTCCTGGTCGTGCGCACCGATGAGGGGCACTGGGCGAAGATGGTCGTGGGACGCGCCATTCGGAAGCAGAACGACGCCGAGCAGCCGATCGTGGTCATCCAGCGCTATCAGACCATGCGGCCCGATAGCGAAAACGGACGACTCGCCGCCGGCAAAAACATCTACCTCTTCGACGGATTCCGATTCAACCTGGACATCGGCCAGGTGGTTCCCGAGGGATCCGGCGGGGACGTCGAATTTCACCGCGACGGGGAAAGCGACGGATATCTCCAGCCGATCGGAAAGGCCAAGCTCTACCTCGTCACCCAGCCGTTGGTTCAGACGGCCGAACAAGATGCACAGAGAGCGCGCGGGCCGGTGACCGCGCAAGACTTCGCCGGCAAATACCACCTGGTTGCCAACGGCCAGTGGTCCGGCACGCTGACGCTCAAAGTCGCCAAGAACGGCGAGGTGACCGGCACGTACCTGTCCGACCAGACGGGACGCGATTACCCGGTCAAGGGGGCGGTGACGACCCCGACGCACCACATCCGCTTCACGGTGGAGCTGCCCATGTCGAAGCAGGATTTCGACGGCTACCTCTGGACGCGCGGCAAAAACGCCCTGGCGGGCGTGACCACGCTCGCGGAGCGTCCGTTCGGGTTCGTGGCGCTGCGCGACGGCGCCGAGCTGATGCCGAAGGAGGACGAATAGCCCATGCAGGTCGCGCGGGTGGAACTTTCCGACGGCTCTCGCGGCATCGCGGTGATCGATGGCGGCGCGCTGCGCGTCGCCGATGCCCGTGCGGGTGGCCCGCAGACGCTCAGCGAGCTGTTGCACGCGGCCGATCCGGTTGCACGGGCACGCGAGATCTGGGAGCGCGCGAAAACGTCGCTGCGCACGGAAGATGCCCGATTCCTGGCGCCGATCGACGACCAGGAGGTCTGGGGAGCGGGGGTCACGTACAAGCGCAGCCAGGTGGCGCGGCGCGAGGAGTCGAAGGAGGCGGGTTCGTTTTACGACCGGGTCTATACGGCGGACCGCCCCGAGCTCTTTCTTAAGGCGACCCCGAGCCGCGTGGTGGGGCCGGGGCAGAACGTGCGACTGCGCGGCGACACCCGCTGGTGCGTGCCGGAGCCGGAACTGGCGCTCGTTCTCAACCCCCGCCTGGATATCGTGGGCTACACGATCGGCGACGACGTGTCGTGCCGGGACATCGAAGGGGAGAACCCGCTCTACCTGCCGCAGGCCAAGTGCTTCGGCGGTTGCTGCGCGCTGGGCCCCGCCGTGACGCTCACGGCATTCATGCCGCCGCGCGCGCAGATCGGCATTCGGCTCAAGATTGAACGGGACGGCCGGCCCGCCTACACAGGCACGACCACGGTCGCAGAGATGGCCCGGCCGCTCGAAGAGCTGGTGAGCTGGCTGGGACGCGACCAGGATTTCTCGAGCGGCGTCATCCTGCTCAGCGGTACCGGGATCGTGCCGCCCGACGATTTCTCGCTCGAGCCGGGCGATCGCATCGCGATCCAGATCGACGGCATCGGCACGCTCACGACCGGCGTGGAACGCCGCACGGGCTCCGGATGAGCGTGCTGCCCGCATGAGACCATCCTCGCGGGGAGCAACGGCGGGTGAGCAGTTGTTTCGGTAACGCGCATGTGCCTAGCGGTAGACGATCGCAACGATAACGGCGGCGACGAGCCCGAGGCCGATGATGACGGCGATGGCGACGAACAGCCCGCCAGGCCCCTCCGGTGCCTCGCGCGTCCCGGTCGCCCGAATACGTTTGAGCGGAGTTGGGGGGGGCGGTTCGGTCGCGGTGCTGCGGCGGCGTACCGGCTCGGGGGCGCGATGGCGCACCAGGGGAGCGCCCTGCCGGATCGGCGCCTCGAGCGGTTCAACCTCGCCCAGCGACCGCAGGCTCTCGCCGTCCAGGTGCAGCTCCGAGTCGTCGATCTCCGGAGATGGCGGCCGGAACACCTGCCCAGCCTCGGCCGCGGCGCCGACCAGCTTGCGCACCAGCTCGGGGTTACTCCAGCGGC
>JBGPMX010000516.1:0-4344 GCA_041487215.1 Planctomycetia bacterium
GGGAGACGGAGAGCATACCATGAGATGCAGCGCGGCGCCGGATGGTTGTGCCCCCATTGGAGTGGCACGTCCCTGAGGCTTTGCGATGGGCGTGCGGATGGCTCAAACAACAACAGGCCTTGGAAGACTCTCGGAAAGGAAAGCGATGCGACTCACGATGATCCTGTTCGTGTCTGCCGTCGGCTTGGCCGGCGTTCTTCTCCTAGGGCCGGCTGATCTGCCTGCTGCGCCGCCAGCCGAATCCGCTATCCGGGCGGGCGTGGCGGTGGTGGACATCACGCCGCCGCCCGGCTGGCGCATGTCGGGCTACTTCAACGAGCGGCTCAATACGGCGACGCACGACCCGCTCCAGGCCAAGGCCCTGGTCCTTGCGCAGGGGGACACGAAGGCGGCGCTTGTCTTCTGCGATCTCATCGGCATGTCGCTCGACGTGTCGCGGCGTGCGCGCGAGCGCGCCAGCGGCGAGACCGGCATCCCGGTCTCGAACATCGCCATCGCGGCGACGCACAGCCATACCGGGCCACTCTACTTCGGCGAGCTGCGCAAGTACTTTCATGAGAAGGCCGTGGCGGAGCAGGGGAGCGACCCGCACGAGCCTGTTGACTACTCGGCCGTGCTTGCCGAAAAGCTCGTCGAGGCGATCCGCCGCGCGGACGCGAACACGCGCGAAGCCCAGCTGGCCGCGGGGGTGGTCGCGCAATCACCGCAGCTCTCGTTCAACCGCCGCTTCCACATGAAGGATGGCACGGTCCAGTTCAACCCCGGGCAGCAGAACCCGAACATCGTGCGAGTGGCCGGGCCGATCGATCCGGATGTCGGGGTGCTGCTGGTGCGTGCGGCGGGACAGGGCCAGCCAGCCGCGGCGCTCGCGGTGTTCGCGATGCACCTGGACACGGTGGGGGGGACCGAGTACTCGGCGGACTACCCGTACTACCTGGAGCGGACGCTGCGCGGTCAGCTCGGGGACGACTTCATGTCGTTGTTCGGGACGGGCACGTGCGGGGACATCAACCACATCGACGTGGCGACCAAGGGGCGGCGGCCCACGGACGAGATGGGGCGGCTGCTGGGCGAGACGGTGCTCGGGGCCATTCCGAAGCTGCGCCCGGTCGAGCCCGCGTCACTGGCAGTTAAGAGTGCGACGGTGCCGGCGAAGCTTCAGCAGTACAGTGCGTCGGAGGTCGCGGAGGCATCGCGGAACATGGCGAAGATCGGCACGCGCGAGCTGTCGTTCCTGGAGCAGGTGAAGGCGGCGAAGATTATGGACGTGCAGCTGCGCCAGGGCCCGACGCTGCCACTCGAGGTGCAGGCGTTCCGGGTGGGGAGTGATCTGGCGATCGTGACGCTGCCCGGCGAGGTGTTTGTGGAGCTGGGCATGGCGATCAAGCGCGCGTCGCCATTCCGGACGACGCTGGTGATCGAGCTGACGAACGACACGCCGGCGTACATTCCGACGACGAAGGCGTTTGGCGAGGGGAGTTACGAGACGGTGAACTCGCGCATCCAGCCCGGCGGCGGCGAGGAGATGGCAGCGACCGCGACCCGGCTGCTCAAGGAGCTCGCGGAATAGGGCTGGACCGCTCCAGATCCTGCCGTACGGCGGGGGTTCACAACGGCACGGCGGATTGCTAAAATTGTCCGCGTCTCTTGGAGCCGCGGCCTCGAACTCCGTCACTCTTCGATGGACAGGGGAAAGTCTGTCATCCTGAGCGGAGTGAGGCACGAGCGCAGCGAAGGATCTCGGCTAGGCAGCGGCGATCGGTGGACGCGGTAGAGCAACGGGGCCGTAGCTCAATTGGTTAGAGTACCGGACTGTCGATCCGGGGGTTGCGGGTTCGAGTCCCGTCGGCCTCGCTCGAAAAAACGCCGGAAGATTCAAGCGAACCTTGGACTTCCGGCGTTTTCGTGCGCCAAGCCTAGAGCGCAAAACGGCCTCTAGATCGGCAGGCGGGGCAGGCACTGCGGTGAGCCCGTCTGAAAGCGCGTCGCGAGCGTCCATGGATCGCGGTTTGGGCCAAGCATAGAATCTCGAACAGGACGAAGGAACGGCTGGAGAACCGAACGCTCCTCGCCACCCCCGACTCGTGGAGAGCATGATGAAAACCACTGGCTGGCGCATTGCTCTGGTGCTTCTTGCGATCGCCCTCACCGCTTGCGGCGGGCTCGTTGCGGGGGAAATCATTTTCGAGCAGGGCATCGAGTATACGAATCCCGACCAGCAACACCTGCAGCTCAATCTGGCACGGCCGAAGGACGCGGGTGCCCCGTCGCCGGCCGTGCTGTGCATCCATGGCGGCGGCTTTCGCGCAGGTAAGCGAGAGCGCTGGGACAAGCTGTGCCAGCAGCTCGCCGAGCGCGGTTACGTCGCAGCGACGGTGACGTACCGGCTCGCGCCCAGGTATCAGTTCCCGGCCGCGGTGCATGACGTCAAAGCCGCGGTGCGCTGGCTGCGAGCGAATGCCGGCACGTACCACATCGACCCGCACCGAATCGGCGTCGTGGGCGACTCGGCCGGCGGGCATCTGGCCCAGTTTCTGGGAGTGACCGGCGACGTTCCGCAGTTCGAGGGCACGGGCGGAAACGCGCAGCAATCCAGCCGCGTCTCGTGCGTGGTGAACTACTATGGGCCAAGCGATCTGACGAAATCGTACGGCAAGAGCGTCGACGCGGCGGAAGTCCTGCCGCTCTGGCTCGGCGGTGACGCGACTCAAGAACATCATCGGCACATCACGGCCAGCCCCTTGTACTGGGTGACGCCCGCGTCGGCGCCGACCCTGCTCCTACACGGCACGAAGGATCCGTACGTCAACTACGAGCAAGCCGTCTGGATGCACGACCGTCTGAGTGCGGCCGACGTCGAAGTCGAACTCCTCACTCTGGAAGACGCCGGCCACGGCTTCCAGGGAGCCGACGCCGAACGAGCCGAGAAGGCCATGTTCGAATTCTTCGATCGACACCTTCGGAAATGAGGCATCTTCGGATCTGACCTAAATGCCACGCAGCCGACAACGTTAGAGCACGCCGCGGCCAGCCTCGAAAGGGAGCGTTGGTCCCACGCAGGCCCGTTTCTCCCCTGGCCGATCTCGGTCTCGATCGCGGAGTCCGGCTTCGAGAACCAGCCGTCCTCCGCCGTCCGAACCACCCACGGCACGCAGAGCAGCACCCCGGCGACCTCGGCGAAGAACGCGTCGCGCATGTCGGACCAGCGCGTCGCCGTGTAGTAGATGCGATACACCGACGTGCAATCCAGCAGGTACAGAATGCCGCAGCTCGGCGCCTCGTCGAACGCGATCCGCAGCGCCCAGACAAAGCCGGCCATGGACACCAGCCCGCCCACTATCCGCAGCGCGAACGCCGCGACGGGAAAAGCAAAGCCGATTCCGATCACCACCAGCAGCACGCAGCCCGCCGCGATGGTCACGAACACCCGGTTCGCCAGCAGGCGCTCGATCGCGTCCACACTGTCCTTCTCCCCCTTGCGTCGAGCCTGGCCCGACGGCGCGTACACGGATGTGTCGGCGGGTGGCGCTGTCCACGACGTCACTGGAGGAGGCGCGGGGGGTGGTTCCGCCGCGAACCCGTAGAGGTCGTCGGCCGATGCATCGGCCGGCTCGGCGCTGTCCGAACGCCCCGCTTTGGTGCCGGATGGCTCGCGCGGTGGCGACGCAGTAGAAGTGCCCTGGGCCCCCATCGCCGCGGCGGCGGCCGCTTGCCGCGGCACGACCGACCGCTGCCGGCACGCCGGACACTGGATCGACCTGCCCTGCCACGCTGACGGAACCTCGCCCACCTTTCCGCAGCCCGGGCAGCGGGTGCGCACTTTACCGCTACCGGCCGAAAGCGGTCCGCCGGCAGCGACGTGTTTGGCCTCGGACGGGGATCGCGCCGTTTTGTTCGACGCATGGAGAGCCGAGCGATCCTGCGGCCGAGCCGGTGCGGCGGGGTCCGGTCGAACTGCGGGCGCGGGCGGCGACGCGCCCGTGGACGCCGAGGCGACCACCCGGATCTTGCTGCCGCACGACTTGCACACCACCGTTTTGCCGACCAGGTCGGCCGTCGCGCGGTAGGCGCGCCCGCATTCCCCGTTCGGACAGCGGACCAGGAAATGGTCGGCGTTGCCCATGACGTCCCGCTACTCGCTGGCCGATTCCTTTGGCGCGGTGTGCACGAACCAGGGTCGGGTGGTGGTGTCGCTCTTGAAGAAGCCGAGCAGCAGCTCGGCGACTTTCCGCCGGCCGGAAGGCGACGGGTGCGTGCCGTCCGGCCCGAAGTCTGCCTCTTCGTAGAGGAATCCGTCGTCGCGCGGCGTGGTCCCGTTCGCCCAGAGGTATGGCCCCCAGCTCA
>JBGPMX010000517.1:0-4333 GCA_041487215.1 Planctomycetia bacterium
AGACTTGCGAGAAGGATTGCCGCTACACCGTGTGCAAGCAGGTCCCCGAGACCTGCTGGAAGGAATGCCGCTACACCGTGTGCAAGCCCGTGCAGGAAACGATCGAGAAGGAGTGCTGCTACACCGTCATGAAGCCGGTTCAGGAGACGTGCGAGCGCACCGAGTGCTACACGGTCTGCGAGCCGGTGGTCACCGAAAAGGTGGTGCAGAAGCAGTGCGGTGAGTGGAAGACCGAGACGACGCAGTGCCCGGGCCGGGTCATCACCAAGTGTGTGCAGGAACCGGGTTGCTGGTCGTTCGATCCCTGCTCGTGCCGCTGCGTCTACACGCCCGGCCCGTGCAAGCAGGTTCAGACTCAGTGCCCCGGACGCACCATCTGCCGCCGGGTCTGGTGCCCGAAGACCGTGTGCGAAACGGTCAAGTGCACCACCTACGTCAAGCGGGTCTGCACCCGCAAGGTGCCCTGCACCGTGTGCCGCATGGTGCCCGAAGTCATCCGCAAGAAGGTGCCCGTCACCGTGTGCCGCATGGTGCCCGAAGTGTGCGTGAAGAAGATCCCCGTGACCACCTGCAAGACCGTGACTGAAGTCGTGCACAAAAAGGTGCCGGTCACGACCTGCCGCATGGTCTCGGAAGTTTGCGTCAAGAAGGTGCCCGTGACGACCTGCCGCATGGTGTCCGAGGTCATTCGCAAGAAGGTACCCGTCACCGTGTGCCGCATGGTGTCCGAAGAGTGCGTGAAGAAGGTCCCGTACACCGTGTGCGAGGTCAAGACCGAGGTCATTCGCAAGAAGGTCCCGGTGACGATCTGCCGCATGGTGCCCGAGGTCTGTGTCAAGAAGGTTCCCTACACGGTTTGCCGCATGGAGACCGAGGTGTGCGTCAAGAAAGTCCCCGTGACGACTTGCCGCATGGTCCCCGAAGTGTGCGTCAAACAGGTGCCGGTCTGCGTCTGCCGCATGGTCAGCGAGGTCGTGACCAAGCAGATCCCGTACTGCATCGCCAAGCAGGTCCCCTACACGGTGACCAAGAAAGTGCCGGTCTGCATTACCAAGCAGGTGCCGGTCACGGTGACGCGGTGTGTGCCGAGGACCGTGTGCAAACAGGTCCCGGTGCAGGTCTGCCGCCGCGTGCCGGTCACGGTCTGCTCGCCGGCCCCGTCGTGCTGTGAGAAGGCTTGCTGCCAGTAGTAACCGGCCGATTTTCCGGCGTCCCCCGGACCACCCCGGGGACGCCCTATAGCGACCCACCACGGGCACCCGCGGCGCAAGCCGCGGGTGCCCATTCTATTTCGGTTCGGCAGGTCGCTGGCCAAGCGGTTCCCCGATCCCGCCCGGCCGCCGCTCCCGCCGCCCCCCTGCGCGCTCGCCCGCTTCATCTTGTCACCTCCGCCCTCGTTTCCCTATGCTCGTCGCGGTGTTTCCCTGCCCCGCGGACGCTCGTGGAGGAAAGCGACGTGACCGGCGAGATCCAGATTCGCGTGCGCTACGCCGAAACCGATCAGATGGGCTTTCTGCACCACGCGAACTTCTTCATCTACTTCGAGATGGGCCGCATCGAGCTGCTCCGCTCATGCGGGCTCAACTACCAGGACATCGAGGCCCAGGGATACCTGCTGGTGATCGCCCGCGCCGAATGCCGGTTCCATCGGCCCGCGCGCTACGACGACCTGCTGGTGCTGCGCACGTCGGTGGCGCGAGCGACCGCCGCGCGCATCGATCATCGCTACGAACTGCTGCGCGACGGCGTGCTGCTGGCCGAAGGCGCGACGACGATCGCTTGCGTCGACCGCGACGGTCACCTCCAGCGCATCCCGCAGATCCTCCGCCCAGAGTAGCTAGTGCCGCATCACGTAGCGGAAGGGGGGGATCGAGAGCAGGAGCAGCATCACGTTGCCCACGTGCATGAGCACGAACGGCGAGGCGATCCCCTCCTTGCTCAGGTTCAGCCCGAACATCACCAGCGGGTAGTACAGCGTGATGATCGGCAGAAAGCACGTGATAAAGGCACTCAGGTAGTCGCCGCGCTGGAACAGGATGGCCACGGGGCAGCCGAGCAACACGAAGGCGAGGCAGCCGAACGCGATGGCGCAGCGCATGTGCGATTCGCAGTCCAGCCGCCGCAGGCTGCGCTGAATCGACTGCTCCTGGTCCAGCGCCTCCGGCAGCGATTCCCAGCGGGTGTCGCGCAAATGCCCGCTCGCGACCGCCATGGCGATGCCGCACACCGCCGCCTGCTTCGCCTGGTCGACCTCGCGGAGCAGCTCCGCCTTGCGGCTCTGGACGTCCGCGAGCGTCATGTCGCGAAACCGCTTGGCATCCTGCGTGACGGCCGGCAGCGGGATGGTGAAGATCTTGTCCTGCGCCACCGCGATGAAGCCCCGGTCGCGCACGGTCGCCTTGGACATGTGCACGTTGACCACGCGGCTCGCCAGGTCGAAGTCCAGCGACGCCTCCTCGGCGTATGCGGTCATGTCGTAGTTGCCGTTCGCGTCGCGGTGGCGGAACACCGTCTTCTTGAGCGCCTTGCCCTGCACGTCGCGCACCACGATCTCGTAGGGCATGCTGTGGCTCTTGATCTGGTGATCGCGCTTGAGCATCGCGTACACCATCTCCTCGACGCTCGCCGCGAACGCGTTCTTCATCTGGAAGTTGGCCGCCGGGATGACGTGATTGAACAGGTACAGCGTCGTGAAGCTGAGGAAGAGCCCAAGCATGGCCGCCGGGGCGACCAGGTAGAGCACGTTGATGCCCGCCGACTTCGCCGCCATGATCTCGTTGTCCGCCGCCAGGCGGCCGTACACAATGGTGACCGCCAGCAAGATGGTCGAGGGAATGGTGTACGGCAGCGAGCTCGGGATGATGTACGGGATCAGGCAAAGCACCTGGAGCGGGCTCAGCCCCTGCTGCACCGCCTCCTGAACCAGGCCGACCATCATGAAGATCGAGGTGAAGCCGGCCAGCGCGAGCAGGAAGACGCGCAAGAGCTCCATCAGGATGTAGCGGTGCAGAATCCGCATCCGGACAAGGCCTCCGTGCCAAACCGAGCCAGAGCCACGCACCGCCGGCCGGCGACAAACGAACACGAGCGCGACGCGATCGCCCCACGCTTCTCGAGCGGATACCCCGCCTTTTCCCCCTTGCTAAGGGGGGAAAGGCGGGGTATCCGCCCCGAGTCGGGGCATCGGCGGTCGTGCGCCAGCAAAGGATCCGCGTCGAACCGGACCCCAAAGGCCGCCGCCCCCCGCCCGGTTTTTCATCCCCCCGCTCCCAAGCACTCGCAGAGCGCCGCGGCCAGCCGAGCCACCCCGGCCGCGATGTTCTCGGCCGACGCCGTCCCGAACGACAGGCGTGCCGTATGCCGCGGGCCGCCCAAGCCGAGCGTTTCCCCCTGCCAGCCGGCCGGGAAGCAGTGCTCGCCCGGCACGTACAACACTCCGTGCGCGATGGCACGCCGGAACAGCGGGCCCGCCTGTGTCGTCTCCGGGCCGTCCGGCAGGTTCAGCCAGACGTAGAGCCCGCCGTCGGGGCGGGTCCATTGCGCCCGCACCGGCAGCCGGCCGAACTCGCGCTCGAGCGCCCGCTGCATGGCATCGAGCTTGCACCGGTAAACGCTCTTCAGCCGCGCCACGTGCTCGTCGTACCGGCCGCTCTCCATCATGGCGGCGAGCAGGTGCTGGTTGAAGTTCGCCGACCCAAAATCCTGAACCGCCTTCTGCCGCAACAGCGGCGCCATCAGGCTGCGCGGCACGACCGAGTACCCGACGCGCAGCCCCGGCGAATACGACTTCGAGAACGTCTGGGTCAGGATGACCGCGTCGCGCTCCCGTTGCTGCGCCCACAGGCTCCGTGGCGGTAGGGCGCCATAGCACAGCTCGCGGTACGCGGCATCCTCCAGCAGAAAAATCGCCGCGCCGCGCGATCGCCGCGCCAAGATATCCGAGATTACCGGCCGCCGGCCTGCCGCGAGCGTCACGCCGGTCGGGTTCTGAAAATAGCTGCCGCAGTAGGCAAGCTTGACCCGTTCCAGTTCCCCGGCTCGCTCGAGCCGCTCGAGCGCTTCGTCGAGCGCCTCGGGAATCATCCCCTGCTCGTCCAGCGGCACGGCAATCGGGCGCGCCCCCAGCGCGGCCAGTGTCCCGAGGTAGACAAAATAATCGGGCGCACCGACGATCACGATGTCACCCGGATCGATCAGCAGCTCGCCGATCAGTCCGAGCAACTGCTGCGAGCCGGTCGTGAGCAGTACGTCCTGCGCGCTGACGCCAAGCTCGCGCGCCGAGCACCCCTCGAGACGCCCGAGATGCGCGACGGCGCGTTCGCGCAGCCGCTCG
>JBGPMX010000518.1:0-4302 GCA_041487215.1 Planctomycetia bacterium
ATGGGTGAACGTCCAGGACGACCTCTACCGCAAAGCAAGAGGGCATGCCTCCGCCGTGGCCGTACGCCTCCGGGCACAAGGCCGATCCAAGGAGGCCGACGAGCTCGCCCAGGCCGTCCACCAGGCAGATAACCGAGACCTGGTCGTTCGCATGACGTGGCAGGGCGAAGCGGATCTAGACCTGCACGTCTTGGAGCCGCTCGGCACGGTCTGCTCGCCACAGAATCGCGTCACCCCCGCCGGGGGCGTCCTGGTGCACGACGGCTACGGAAAGGATGTGGGTTCGGAAAAGAACCCGGCGGAACTCTACGTCTGCGCCCGAGCCCTGCCCGGCTCCTACGAGATCCGCTGCGAGCTGATCTGGGGCCGGCCGATCGGGGATCGCGTCAAGATCGAGGTGACGCGGCAGGAGGGCAGCGCGAGCGAGAAGAAGGAGTCGGTCTACGTCCGCGTCCCGAGCGAGAAGCCGCTGATTGTCAAGCTGGACGCCGGGCGCCGCACGCACCTCATGCTCACGCCGAGCCTCAGCTCGCTCGCGGGCGCTTCCCCACTCGCGAGGCTGCCGATCCAGCAACTGCGCGACGCCATGGCCGCCCAGGGGGGCGGCCGCTACGACGGGCCCGAGCAGCTCTTTCAGGTCGGCGGGGCACGCGTGGCGGGCGGCGCGGTGGCGTTCGAGCCGGTCGTGACCCAGTTCTTTAACGGCGCCTCGCTCAGCGCGCAACCGGTCGTTTCCGCGGACCGCCGTTACGTCCGGCTGAACCTGACTCCGGTCTTCACCAATCTGATCGGTTCGCGCCGCTTCGTTGTCAGCGGTGCGGCCGGCGGCGGCAGGGGCGGCGGGTTCCCCTGAGCCGACGTGCCTCAGAGGCTGTGCACGAAGCGATAACAGCGCTCGACGGCGCGATCCTCAGCGCTGCCGCTCCGGCCGCGGATTGGCCTCCACATCCAGGCCGTCCGTCTTGCCGATGCGCAGCTTCTCCACGGCCAACGCCATCATGGCGGCGTTGTCGGTGCAAAGACAGAGAGGCGGGATCACGAGCTGGATGCTCTCTTCGTCGGCCATGCCGACCAGGCGATCGCGCAGGCGGCGATTGGCTGCTACGCCGCCCCCGACGCAAAGTCGCCCGGCGTTCACGCGCCGCACCGCCTGGCGGCTCTTCGCGACGAGCACATCCACGACCGCTTCCTGGAAGCTCGCCGCCCAGTCGGCCAGCTCCTGGCCGGCGGGGCGCCGCAAGTGCTCGACGTCCAGGGGCGTGCCGGGCCGAGCGTGCCCCTGAGGCGCGCTGGGAGGCGCGAGACCGTACAGGACCGCGGTCTTGAGGCCACTGAAGCTGAAATCGAGCCGGGGATCATGCAGGAACGCGCGGGGCAGCGCGTGGCGGGCCGGATCGCCGCCGCGAGCCGCGCGCTCCACCGCGGGGCCGCCGGGATAACCGAGACCCAGGAGCTGCGCCACCTTGTCGAAGGCTTCTCCCGCCGCGTCGTCGGTCGTGGCGCCGAGCAGCTCGAAGGCCAGAGGGGAGCGGCAGTGGTACAGGCTCGTGTGGCCACCGCTGACCACCAGACCCACGCAGGGAAATACCTGGTTGTCCGCGACGGGCATCGGGTATTCGAGCCCACGCGACCGGTCGGGCCAGAGGCTCGGCAGGCACGCGTACACATGGGCCTCAAGATGGTTCACGGCGACCAGCGGAACTCCCAGCGCGAATGCCAGGCTCTTCGCGGCCGTGAGCCCCAC
The DNA here is from genome assembly GCA_041487215.1 of Planctomycetia bacterium. Lineage (GTDB taxonomy): Bacteria > Planctomycetota > Planctomycetia > JALXBF01 > JBGPMX01 > JBGPMX01. Next base: position 1,745 of record JBGPMX010000518.1, read on the forward strand.
GGCGAGCGAGCCCGGCAGGCCCGGGGCGGTTGAGACGGCGACCGCCCCGACCTCGGACAGCGCCGTGCCGGACCGGTCGAGCGCCTCGTGTAGCGCCGGCACGATCTGCCGCACGTGGGCACGCGCAGCGATCTCCGGAACTACGCCTCCGAACTCGTCGTGCAGCTCGTTCTGCGAAGCGACCACGCTCGCCAATATGCGCGGCTCGTCGGTCGCGACCGCCACGGCCGTTTCGTCGCACGAGGTTTCAATGGTGAGAAGTTTCAACATGGGCACAAGAGAAGGTTCATCCGGCTGAAGCACGCGCGTACCGCGGGAAGCCTGGGGATGAACCCAAAAAAAAGCCGGGAGCGGCACGCCCCCGGCTGAGCGGATGGCTCGGGCAGCTACTTCTGGCTGACGGCGGTCTCCTTGATCTGGGAGGCGACGTATTCGACCGCCTTCTGAAGCTGCCGGTCGGCAAACGGTGCCTTGTCGTCGCTCTTGTCGCTCTTGTCGCTCTTGTCGCTCTTGTCGCTCTTGTCGGGCTTGTCGGGCTTCTCGCCCTCGTCCTTGTCCTTGTCCGTGTGGTGTCGAATGACACCGCGGGTGCGGCGCCACCGCAAGTATTCCATCATCTCCTGCGGTGCAAGAGCGACCTTGTAGCCTTCGTCCGGCATGACCCCCCACTCATCCGAGTCGGTCGCCTTCTCGCGGCGGTGGATGTTGTGCCCGTTGGGGCGGTGGTACTCCGCGGTCGTGAGCTTCAGGGCGCTCTTGCCGCCGTCCAGTTCGATCACGTTCTGAACACTTCCCTTCCCCCATGTCCGCTCACCGACGACCTTCGCACGACCGTTATCCTGGAGCGCGGCGGCGACGATCTCGCTGGCGCTGGCGCTGTAATGGTTGACCAGGATCGCGAGCGGGAAGTCCGTGTACGGCCCGTCCCCGGTCGCCTTCCATGCGCGCTCGCGGGTGTTCCGCCCCTTGGTGCTCACGATCTGCTGCCCGCCCTTGAGGAACATGTCCGAGACATCAATGGCGGATTGCAAGAGCCCGCCCGGATTGAAGCGCAGGTCGATCACGAGCCCCTTCATTCCCTCGGCCTTGGCCTGCTTGATCGCCCGGTCCAGGTCCGAGGCGGTGGAGCTGATGAACGAGTCGACTCGGATGTAGGCGACCTTCGAGTCCTTCTCAAGCAGCCATTTCCAGGTGTCATCCGACTTGTGCAGGTCCCCGACCACGCTCTCGACCTTGATCTCTTCTCGGGTGAGCGTGATCTTCTCGGGCTCCGTCTTCCCCTCGTGCAGCACCGTGAGCGTGACCTCCGTGCCGGGGTCGCCCTGGAGCCTGGTGACGGCCTGATCCAGCGTGGTCTTCTCCGTGCTCGCTCCCTCGATCTCGACGATCTTGTCCCCGGCCAGGATGCCGGCGCGGTAGGCCGGCGTGCTCACCAGCGGGCTGATGACGACGAGCTGCCCCTGCTCCTGCCCGATCTGGATGCCGATGCCGCCGAAGTGGCCCTGGGTCTGCTTCTCGAACTGCTTCAGGTCCTCGGGGCTGATGTAACTGGAATAGGGGTCCAGCGTGTTGAGCATGCCGCGCAAGGCCCCCTCGAGCAGCTCCTTGCGGTCCACGTTCTCAACGTAACTCCGCTCGACGTGATCGATCGCGTCGACGAGCACGCGGTAGAACTCATAGTTCTGGTCGTCCTGATCGCCGCCGGGAGCAGCCCGCCAGCAGAGGAGCGAAACCATGACCACGGAGAGGATCCAGAGAAGGTTCCGGCGAGGCATCGGTAGCGTCTCCTCAGGAAACGGCGGGCTCAGGGCCCGTCGCGCGATTTGTAAAGGCGAGAGTAGCTGAAATTATACCTTTAGGATGCGGACGCCAGCAACCGCATCCTCAGCCGCGCGGCACGGAGGCCTTCTGGTCCGAGCTGGCTTCTTCGCGCAGGGTGTCGAACCATTCGCGGGTCGCATCACGGACGCGGATGGCCTCCAACTGGCTCTCGACCGAAGCACGCTCCTTGGCGAACGCCTCGTAGCTGGCCCCTTCCCGCTTCGTGGCCAGGACCGCGTAATACGTGTTTTCCGGCACGTTCGGCAGCACGGCGGTCTCTCCTTCCTTGAGCCGGAACACCGTCTGCCGGAAGGCATCGTCGACCATCGGGACGCCCGGAATATCCGTGGGAACGATCTGAGAGGAGGGCGCCATGGTCATGGGTGAGAACTGCGCGGCGCTCGACCAGAGCGGCACGGGGGGCAGAGAAATCAGCTCGGCGTCCGGATGGGCGTCGTGGAACGCCGCGGTGTCAGAGCCTGCTTCGCGCAACGCCGCGGCGAGCTCCTCCGTGCGCTCTCGGGCCGGTTTGCGGGCCTCGATCGCCCGGTACGCCGCCAGCACCTTGTCGCGCATCTGGTGGAACGGCGGCGTGTGTGCCGGCTCATCGCCGATCTTCCATACCGCGAAGTACTCGTCCGCCGAGTTCTTGAACTCGCGCGGCTCAAATAGATCCGTCGACGGCATGACGTCTTCCACGGCACGCCGCGCCGTGGCATCGCTGCCCAGCTCGCGCG
>JBGPMX010000519.1:0-4289 GCA_041487215.1 Planctomycetia bacterium
AAAAACCGATGCTCTTGCGGCCGGCGAACCGATCGGAAACCGGTCAGTTCCCCCGCTTCCCCACGCTCTGGATCTGGGCCGGACTCATCCTCGCCGCGCTGGTCATGCTCTACCAGGCGAACGGCTGGATGCGTGTGCCTGAGATCGCGTATAAGCCGGCTTTTTTGTCTCTGATCCAGCAGAACAAACTCGAGAAGGTCTCCTTCGAGGGTCCCGTGGTTCAGGGCAAGCTCAAGGAACCGGTCAACCTGACCGACCTGCAGGGCCGATCGCACCCGGATGCCAAGCAGTTTCGGGTGACGATTCTTCCCGTCGAAGATCCGCAGCTGGTCACGCTGCTCAACGAGCACGACGTGGTGGTGGAAGCGCAGCCGCAGGGTGCCTCGATCTGGAGCGTGCTCGGCCTGTGGCTGCCCGGTCTCTTGCTGCTCGCGTTCATGTTCTGGACATTCCGCCGGGCGCGGGACATCGAGGGGGGGATTCTTGGATCGTTCATCAAGAGCCCGGCGAAGCGCTACGAGAAGCTCAAGTCGCGCGTGACGTTTGAGGACGTGGCGAACCTGGAGCAGGCGAAGAGCGAGCTGCAGGAGATCGTCGAGTTCCTGAAGAACCCCGAGCGTTTCCAGCGGCTCGGCGCGCAGATCCCGAAGGGGGTGCTGCTCATGGGGCCGCCCGGCACGGGCAAGACGCTGCTGGCGCGCGCGGTCGCCGGCGAGGCCGGCGTGCCGTTCTATTCGATCTCCGGCTCCGAGTTCATCCAGATGTTCGTGGGGGTGGGGGCGAGCCGGGTGCGCGACATGTTCAAGACGGCGAAAGAGAACTCGCCGTGCATCCTGTTCATCGACGAGATCGACGCGGTGGGACGCGCCCGCGGCGCCGGACTGGGCGGCGGCCATGACGAGCGCGAGCAGACGCTCAACCAGCTCCTCAGCGAGATGGACGGCTTCTCGCCCAACGAGTCCGTCATCGTGCTGGCCGCGACCAACCGCCCCGACGTGCTCGACTCCGCCCTGCTCCGCCCCGGCCGGTTCGATCGTCACATCACCGTGGATCGTCCCACGCGGCAGGGGCGGCACGATATCCTTCGGGTGCACGCGCGCAACGTGCCGACGGGCCCGGACGTCGATCTCGACCGCGTGGCGCGGAGCACCGTCGGACTCACCGGCGCCGACCTGCGCAACCTGGTGAACGAGGCGGCCCTGCTCGCAACCCGCGAGGGGAAGGAGCACGTCGAAATGATCGACTTCGAGCACGCGCGCGACCGCGTGCTCATGGGGCCGAAGCGCGAGGAGATCCTCACCGAGGCCGAGAAGCGCATGGTGGCGTACCACGAGTCCGGGCACGCCCTGCTGGCGTGGCTCACGCCCGAAGCGGATCCGCTGCACAAGGTCACCATCATCCCGCGCGGCCGGTCGCTCGGCACCACCCAGCAGATGCCCGAGGAGGACCAGCACAACTACAGCGAGAGCTATCTCGCCGCACGCCTCACCGTGATGCTGGGGGGCCGAGCGGCGGAGAAGCTCATCTTCAACCAGGTCTCGTCCGGCGCCGAGAACGACCTGAAGGAGGCTACCCGGCTCGCGCGCTACATGGTGACCCACTGGGGCATGAGTGAGCGGATCGGTCCGGTCGCCTTCCGGATCGGCGAGGAACACCTGTTCCTCGGCAAGGAGATCCAGGAGTCGCGCGACTTCAGCGAGCACACGGCCCGCATCATCGACGAGGAGGTAGGCCGGATCCTGCTCGAAGCGGACGAGCGGGCGCGGTCCATGCTCGGCGAAAGCCGCCGGGCACTCGACCAGCTCGCCGCCGCCCTGGTCAAACGCGAGGTGCTCACGTCGCCCGAGATCGAGGAGGTGTTGGCCGAGAGCGCCGGTGTCGAGGTCGAGACGGCGGGTGCCCCCGAAGCGAGCGCGCCGGTCAAGAAGGCATGACGCGCGTGGCTCCCCTTGGCGAGTCCCATCGTAGGGGTTATCGTGCGCCGGTCCTGCGGGCCTTCTTGCACAGGTCCGGCGTCGAGCCGTTCAACGACCGAAGGAGGAACGTTCCGATGGATCGCGTCCCGGTGACTCGCGAAGGATACGCCAAGCTCAAGGCGGAACTGGACCTTCTCAAAAACGAAGACATGCCGCGTATCACGGCCGAGATCGGCCGCACTCGCGCGTTCGGGGACTTGTCGGAGAACGCCGAGTACCACGCCGCACGCGAGGCCCAGGGGCAGCTCCAGGCCAAAATCAACGACAAAGAGAACCTCCTGGCACACAGCTACATCGTGGACCAGTCGAAGCTGCCCACCGATCAGGTCGTCTTCGGCGCCCGCGTCAAGGTGCGCGACCTCGACCTGGGCGATGAAGAAGAATTCCACTTCGTCGGCCAGGGCCAGGAAGACTACCGCCAGAACAAGGTGCTTATCACCAGCCCGATCGGCCAGGGCCTGCTCGGCAAGAAGGTCGGCGAGGTCGCGGAGATCAAGGTGCCCAAGGGGGTCCTGCGGCTCGAGGTGCTCGTGATCTCCTTCGAATAACCTGATGCCCGATCCATCCATCGACGTGCTGTCCGCCGGCGTCGTGGTCGCCGATCACCTCTGCGTGCCAATCCCGCATCTCCCCGAACCGGGCGAGCTGGTCATGGCGGACCGGCTCGTGCTCGAGATCGGTGGCTGCGCATCGAACGTTGCGGTGGACCTCGCCAAGATGGAGCGCTCCTGCGCCGTCGCCGGCTGCGTCGGCCGCGATGTCTTCGGACGGTTCGTGATCGACGTGCTCACGCGGCACGGCGTGGAGACGTCCGGCCTGCGCATCACCGACGACGCGGACACCAGCCAGACGCTCATCCTCAACGTCACCGGGCAGGACCGCCGCTTCATCCACTCGTTCGGCGCCAACGCCCGGTTCGGCGCCCGAGACATCCCGGTGGAGCTCCTGTCGCGTGCTCGGCTGCTCTACGTCGGCGGCTACCTGCTCATGCCGGCGCTGGAACAGGATGCGCTGGCCGGGGTGTTCCGGACGGCGCGCGAGCGCGGCGTGGTCACCGTGCTCGACGTGGCGGTCCCCAGCCAGATGGCGGCACGCCGCGGCCATCTGCTCGGCCAGCTCACTCGGGTCCTGGCGCACACCGACGTGTTCCTGCCCAACGACGACGAGGCCCGCGCGATCACCGACCGGGCCGACCCGCTCGATCAGGCGAAGACGTTCCGCGACCTCGGGGTCAAGACAGCGGTGATCACCATGGGGGGGCGTGGCGCACTCCTGGTCGGCGAGGGGCTGCGGCTGTGCGCCGGCGCATTTGCCGTCGAATGCGTGGATGGGTCGGGCGGCGGGGACGCGTTCGACGCGGGGTTCATCGTCGGACTGCTCGACGGCCGCGACCCGCGCGGCTGCCTTGAGATCGCCAGCGCGCTGGGCGCGAGCTGCGTGCGCGCCGTCGGCACGACGCCCGGTGTATTCACGCGCGCCGAGTGTGAAGAGTTTCTCGCGACCCACCGGCTCCCGATCGAAGAGGTGTGACCACCCGTTCGGCCCATTCGAGAGACGGGGCAGATGACGCGCGTCCGGAAAAGATTGCCGCCACGCCTGGAATGTGCTCTGCCCTGGGCGCTGCTCCTGGGCATCGTCCTGATCTGGCTCGCCCCGATCACCCTCGGCGGCCGCATGCCGGTCGGCGGAGACGTGACCAGCTTCTTCCTGCCGATCATGTCGTACTACCACCGCGCGCTGGCCGCCGGGCGGATCCCGCTGTGGAACGAGCTCTGGGGGTTCGGCTTTCCCGTCCTGGCCGAGAGCCAGACCGGCGTCTACTACCCGCCGCATCTCTTGCTGTACGGGCTGTTCGAGACCGAGGTCGCCTACGCGATCAACATCGTGCTGCACTCCGTGCTGGCTGCCTGGTTCGCCTACCTCTGCGGCCGCTCGTTCGGCCTGGGCCGCTGGGGCGCGACACTGACCGGGATCGTCTTCGCGGGGAACGGCTTCTTCATCATCCACTTCCCGCATCAGTGGTCGTACACGACCGCCTGCTGGATGCCGCTGGCCGTGGCGCTCGCCTGGCAAACGATAAAAGTCGAGGGACGAGGGTCGAGAGTCGAGAGCCAGAAAGAAGTCGAGAGTCCAGAGTCGAGAGTCCAGAGCCAGACGGATACCCCCCCTTCCCCCCCTTGCCAAGGGGGGGACAAGGGGGGGTATCAGAAAAACGTCGAAGGCCCCGCGTCCCAAGACCAGAACAGCGTCAAGAGCCCCGAGTCGAGAGTCCAGAGCCAGACGGATACCCCCCCTTCCCCCCCTTGCCAAGGG
>JBGPMX010000520.1:0-4283 GCA_041487215.1 Planctomycetia bacterium
TACCCCGCGCTGGCGTTCGATCGTCTGTTCAAGGACGAAGTTCACAAAGGGGACAAGAGCGTGCTCGACGCCGTGCTCGCCGACGCCACGGACCTGCGGGGTCAGATCAGCAGTAATGATCAGCGCAAGCTCGACGAATACCTCGACTCGGTGCGCGACGTCGAGCAACGCATCGAGAACGCCGGCAAGCAGGGGGAGCTCCAGGGCTGGCGGCCCACCCTGTCTGCGCCGAACATCGCGCGGCCGCCGGAAGGCATCCCCCAGAACATCGCCGACCACATGCGGCTGATGTGCGACATTCTGGTGCTCGCCTTCCAGACCGACACGACCCGCATCTGCACGCTCAAGCTGAACAACGACCATTCGTCGTTGCGGTTCCCGCACCTGGGCGTGGACTACATGATTCACCACCTGCTGTCGCACTCCGACACGGCCGATTGGTTGAAGGTGAACCAGTTCTTCCTCGAGCAGCTTGCCTACATCGCGCGCAAGCTCGACGCGATTCAGGAGGGGGATCGCACGGCGCTGGACAACACGATGCTGCTCTTCCTGTCGAGCATGCTCACGGGCGGCCACGACGCCACGCAGCTGCCCGTGGTGCTGCTGGGTCGAGCGGGCGGCCGGATTCAGAGCGGCCGCGTGCTCGACTACCGAGACAAGCCCAACCGCCAGATGTGCCGCGTGTACTTGTCGCTGATGGACAAGATGGGCCTACACGCCGACAAGTTCGGCGACGCCAGCGAGCCGCTGGATGAGGTGTGAACGGATATGTTCATGCCGGTTTTGTTGCGCTGATACCCCCCCTTGTCCCCCCCTTAGCAAGGGGGGGAAGGGGGGGTATCAGAACCGTAGCCCCACCAGAGAGTTCCGCGAGCTCGACCCACCACCCCTCACCCCCGACCCCTCTCCCCACGCTCGCCGCCATGATCCCTGAGGGGCAGCTGCGCGTGGGGCGAGGGGAGAGGTGTGGGACGTGAGGAGCGCAGGGAGACGACATGAGCTCTTGCGCCCCGGGGTGGCGGGGGTCGAGTCTTCGAGCCCCCCGCTTGGGATGCTGGGGGCTCGCTGCTCGTCCCTCGCAACTCGACCCCAGCCACCCGACGTGGGTTAAGCACGCACACCTCTGCCCGTGCCTCACATTTGCTCCTCGGCGCAACATCTCCTCACGAGAGAGGCTCTCTTCGCGCACACCTCTCCCCTCGCCCCACGGGAGCTCCTCTCATGGATCTTAGGGGCGAGCGTGGGGAGAGGGGTTGGGGGTGAGGGGCGCCGAACACGGGGGGTCGCCGAACCTGCGAGTAACGAGCGAACCGCAACCCTGGCGGCACGGCTGGGCAAGGCGCTCGGCAGGCGGCCGCGCTCACCAGATCTTCATCGACTGCTCGAACAACTTCGCGAGTTCCGCTGCGCCGGCCGGAATCGGTGAAAGCTTGGTGACGCGGTGCTGTGGCAGCGTGCCGCGCACGAGCTCCGGGATGTCGGCCGCCGTATAGCCGACGGCGGCCAGGCCGTTGGGGATGTCGAGCACGCGCATGAGGTCGATGATCCGAGCCGCCAAGATCTCTCCCGCGTCTCGCGGCGACGCGTGCGACACATCGGCGCCGAGCGCCGCGGCGGCGCGCAGGTGGCGCTCGGGCGAGGCCGCGGCGGTGAAGCGGAACACCGCGGGGGCGTTGAGGATCACGGCCACGCCGTGCGGCACGAGCGCGTGGTCGACGCGGTAACCGGGCGGCCGATAGCCGCGCACCATCCCGGCCACCGGGTACGACATGCCGTGCGGCAGGTGCACGCCCGCGTTGCCAAAGCCGATGCCGGCGATGGCAGCGGCCAGCAGCATCTGGCCGCGCGCGGCGTCGTCGCTCGGGTCGCGCACCGCCCGCACCAGGGAATCGCGCACCATCTCGAGCGCGCGCAGCGCCCAGACATCGCTGATCGGGTTCGCTCCCTGGTACGCGGGCCGCTCGAGCGGCCGCGCCGGCCGGGGCCGCGTATCGAACGGAATGGCCGTGTACGATTCGAGCGCATGACTGAGCACGTCCAGGCCGCTCGACGCCGCCACCTGCACCGGCAGCGTGCGTGTATTGGCGAGATCGACGATGCCGAGCGTTGGTTTCAGGTAGCGATGCGCAATGCCCGTCTTGGCCTTTTGCTCCACGTAATCGAAGATCGCCACGCCCGTCGTCTCGCTGCCGGTCCCCGCCGTGGTGGGAATCGCGATCAACGGCTTGAGCGGTCCCGGCACCGGCCGCCCCTTGCCGATCGGGGCGTTCACGTAATCGAGGAAGTCGGCCGGGTAGGTCGAGTACAGGTTCGCCGCCTTCGCGGTATCGATGGTGCTGCCGCCGCCGACCGCGAGGAAGGCGTCGAAGCGTCCTGCGCACGCGACCCGCGCCGCCTCGCGAAACGTCTTGTCCGTGGGCTCGATGGCGATGCCGTCGAATAGCTCAAACTGCACCCGCTCGGAACGCAGCGCTTCACGCACCGTCTCACCGACCGGCAGATCGACCAGTGCCGGATCGATCAGCAGCATGACGCGGTCGGTGCCCATATCGCGCAGGTCCATGCCGACCTCACGCGTCGTGCCGGCGCCGAAGCGGATGTTCGAGGCCGACATCTGAAATGCGCTGTCATGCTGCATGACAAGAGCTCGAGAGGGGGAAAGCGGACCGCCCCAAGCGGCTAGCGCCATTGTGCCGTCCGCGGCGCGTGTTGCAAGGAAAGGCGAGTGGGAGGTCCTGGGTCAGTTGGAAGAACGACCCCCCCTTGTCCCCCCCTTAGCAAGGGGGGGACAGGGGGGTATCAATCAGACTGACCCAGTACCGAGTGGGAGTTCACGCTTCAGCGTATCTCCCGTGTAGCTCGCCACTCCGTGGCAGTGATGTGATCCGCTACGGAGTGGCGGGCCACATTAAAGGCACCGCACCCAGATCCTTCGCTCCGCTCGTACCTCGCTCCACTCAGAATGACAGACTCGGCGCCCCCGGGGTTGGATCGAAGAACCTCACCTGGAGAATCCTTCACTCCGCTCGTACCTCGCTCCACTCAGGATAACAGACTCGGCGCACCCGGGGTTGGATCGAAGAACCTCACCTGGAGAATCCTTCGCTCCGCTCGTGCCTCGCTCCACTCAGGATGACAGACTCGGCGCACCCGGGGTTGGATCGAAGAAGCTCACCCGGGGAATCCTTCGCTCCGCTCGTGCCTCGCTCCGCTCAGGATGACAAGCTGCTACCTGTCCTTCCAAGAGTGACGGAGTGGTTGGGGTGGGTCAAGAAAGGCGCCCGAACGTTTGAGCACAGCGAGCGCGGACGCTACTCTAGCTCAGGCATCTTCTTTTACCGGATTCGGGCCATGCGATACCCACGTGTATGCAACACCATCGCGGGCGGTTGCCGGGATTCCAGCCGCGAGCACCTGGACGTGATCTCGCCGCTGGACGGCAGCCTGCTCACCCAGGTGCCGCTATCGGGCGAGGCCGAAGTCGCCCAGGCGGTCGCGGCGGCCCGCGCAGCCTTTCCCGCCTGGGCCGCCCGGCCCATCCTGGAGCGCGCCCGCGTCTTCTTTCATTACCGCGCGCTCCTCGAGCAACACCGCGACGAACTGGCGGCGATGATTCACGAAGAGAACGGCAAGACACTCGACGAGGCGCGCGCCGAGGTCGTCAAGGCGATCGAGGTCACGGAGTTCGCGTGCGGGCTGCCGCAATGGGCCACCGGAGAAGTGCTCGAAGTCAGCGCGGGGATCGAGTGTCGCGTCGACCAGGTTCCGCTCGGAGTGGTCGCCTCGATCACGCCGTTCAATTTTCCCTGCATGGTGCCGCACTGGACCGTGCCGATCGCCCTGTGCCTCGGCAATACGTTCATTCTGAAACCGTCGGAGAAGGTCCCGCGGACGGCCCAGCGCACCGCCGAGCTACTTGAGCGCGCCGGCCTGCCGCCGGGCGTCTTCGGCGTGGTGCACGGCGGCCGGGACGCCGTGCGGGCGCTGTGCGACCACCCCGGCGTGACGGCTCTTTCGTTCGTGGGGTCGACGCCCGTGGCGAAAGAGGTGTACGTGCGCGGCAGCCGCGCCCTCAAGCGCGTGCTCGCGCTGGGAGGCGCCAAGAATCACCTGGTGGTGCTGGCCGACGCCGAGCCCGCGAGCACGGCGGAGAACGTGGTGGCGTCCGTGACCGGATGTGCGGGTCAGCGCTGCATGGCCGCCTCGGTCCTGGTCGCCGTGGGGCCGGTGGACCCGATCATCGCGCGTGTCTGCAGCGACGCACGGCGCGTCGTGCCGGGGCA
>JBGPMX010000521.1:0-4277 GCA_041487215.1 Planctomycetia bacterium
CGCTAGGGGCTAGCATGTGCCGCCGCTCCGCGGCTAGGAAGGCTCCGCAGGGGCGTCGCTTGGCTCGCATGCGCATGCAAGAGGAATTGTCCCGGGCCCTCACCCCGTCCCTCTCCGACGGATCCATGAGCAGCGGAGGGAGGATTCAACAAGAGAAAGGCAAAACGGAAAACGGGGAAAACGGCAAGCGTCCGCATCGGCCCGCGCGATGAAACTTCTGAGTCTCTGGGATGGCTCAACAAACCGGGCCCCGCGCGGTACGCTGATTCGTCGCGCGTGCCGATTGGAACACAGGATCTTCAGGACGGGTGAATGGAAACGAACGACCCCACGCCGCAGCAACCGAACGAGGAAACAACCGACGCCGCGGGGTCGCCCGCCCGCGCGGCACCGCAGGGCGGCTACGACATCGTCGGGCCGCCGGCCGAACGGCCCGAGCCGGCGCGGCCCGAGCCGCCGGCCGCACCGGCCGCAACCGGTTTGGACGAGGTATCCGCGGCCGCCGGATCCACCTTCCAGCCGGCCGGCCCCGCCGCGTCGGACCCTGTCGTGCGGCGCGTCTGGGGCCGGCGCCGCGAATGGGCCTGGCCCATGTTGTGGATGGTCGCCTCGATTGCCTTCGTGGTGCTCTTGCGATACTCGGTGCTGTCCGCCAGCCTGCTCGTGCTGGCGATCGGCATCGGCGCCGGGGCCTACCAGATCGCGATCACGCTGGAACGCCCGGTCCGAGTGACCGCCCAGCACGCGGCTCAGGAATTCTACGGCGCGCTCAATCACCGGTTTCCCAACTACCGCCGCGCGTACGGCCTGCTCACCGCCGGCGGGCAGCGCTCGGAGCGGTTCATGGATCTGGCCGGCTTCCGCGCCTACTGGAACGCCGTGCGCGGGGGCTTCTCGCGCGCGCCCGCCTGGCTGCGTCCGCCCGAATTGCGCGTGGAGAAGTTTGAGTGCCACTACGACGCCGGCAAGACGACTGCGGAAATCGAATACGTGCTGCGCGTCGTGTGGCCCCGCAAGGCCGCTACCAGCGAGCCGCTGGCGCAGATTCCCATGCGAAATCTGGCGGTGCGCGGTCCCGACGGCATGTGGTACCTGAACAGCGGATCGCTCCCCGGGCAGTGGGAGCCGCTTGCACCATAGGTCCGTTGCAGCGAGAATTTGCCGCAGTCCGAGGTCGCTCGACGCTCCACATTCTCCATCCTGGGGGGCAGGCTCATGCACGCGTCGCTCGTTCGCGCACTCTTGGTCGCCATTCTGTCCGGCGTTTCCGTTCTAGCCGACGACGTCCCGCTCAAGCAGCTTCCGCAAGGGGCCGTGCTAGCGCTCCAGATCCGTGGGCTCGATCGCACGCAGTCACGCATCATCGCGTTGGCCGACCAGATCCAGCCGGGCCTCGGCGCAACCGTTCGAGAGCAGACCGACCAGCTGCGCAAGCAGCTGTTCGAAGGGCGTGAGCTCAAGGGGACCGTCCCCGACGCTCGCATGGTGATGGTCGCTTTCGAGTTTCCGACGAGCCAGGAAGCGTTATCGTCGGCCGTCCTGCTGATCGAGACCGAAAACTATAAGGAGCTGCGCGACGCGCTCGGCGGACGACCGGACGAGCCGGGCGTAAAAATCACGCACGACGACGCCGGCTTCGACGTCGTGCAGCGCGACGACCGCACGCTGTACTTCCAGGAGCGTGGCCGGTTCACCGCCGTGGTCACCGAGCGGGCCGCGGCGCTCGCGCTTGCGCGCAAGAAGGAGGCCGACGGCGTGCGGCTCCCCGCTCGTCTCGCGCGCGCCTTCGACGAATCCGACGCGGGCCTCTATGTGAACATGCGCGCGGTGAACCAGGAGTTCGGCGAAGCGATCCAGAACTTTAGCGAGCAGTTGCGCGGCCTCCTCGAGTTCGCCGCCGCCGCGCAGGCCGGCGGCGATGCGGAAGCCGCCAAGGCCCAGGCCGAAACCAGCCAGCGCATGATCCGCGGCGTGTTCACGTTCATCGGCGATCTGGATGTGGTCGCCGGCGGCATTCAGCTTGAGCCATCGGGGGTAGCCCTGGCGCTCATCGGCGACGTAAAAAGCGATAGCGCGAGCGGCCGCTTCCTGGCGGAGCTCAGCGCGGGCGCGCACGATTACGTCAACCGACTGCCCCGCGGCAGCCAGATGTACGTCGAAATGAACAGCTCGCCCGAACTCTTCCGGGCGCTGGGCGGCACCGGCATGCTCCAGCAGTTCGGCCCGAGCGGCGCGGCGCTGGAGAAACAGATGAAAGAGCTTATGGAAGCCGGCCCGCGCAACACGGTCGGCGCCATGCGGTTCGGCAAGGGGCTCGCCGGCATCAACGTCTCCATGTACGAAAAACCGCAGAAGGCGCTCGAGGCCTCGATCCAAGCCAGCGAGGCGATGACCCAGAACGCGTCCACCGGCCCGGTGCGGATCAAGGACGTGAAGGTGGAACGCAACGCCGGCAAGCACCGCGGCATCACGCTCACACGCGTCGAGATGAAATTCGACTTCGACGCGATGGCGGGGCAGCCGGGCGGCGAACTGGCGGTGGCTCAAATGCGCGCCCTCATGGGAGACCACCTGATTCAATGGATGGGGACCGACCAGGACAAGCTCTACCAGATCATGGAGCCGGACCTCGACGCCGCGAAAGCGCAGCTCGATCAGCTGCTCGACAACAAGGAGTCCATCGCGGCGGAGCCGAGTTTCGCCGAGGCGCTTGAACACCTGCCGCGGGAGACGAGCCTGGTGGCGCTGGTTGATATGCCGGCCATGATGGGCACGGTGCTGAGACAGATGGTGCCGGCGGGCGTGCCGCTCGCCGGCCCGGCGGGCAAGCCGACTTTCCTGGGCCTGGCGCTCGCCGCTCGGCCCGCCGAGCTCGAGCTGGGACTCTGGGTTTCGACGGCAACGGTGCAGCAGATGATGCAAATGTTCCAGAACTTCGGCGGCAACCCCATCCAGGCGGCGTACTAGCCCTTCCCGCACGGGATCTCCTGCGCATGCTGCAGGTACTGATCGCCGACCGGGTAGTTCGCAAACTGGATCGTGTAATTCGCCTCGAACCAGGTCTTGATATCGGCCAGCGCCGCCTCGTCGTACGAAGGCCGCACATGCAGCGTCTGCCCCTCGGTCGTCTCACGAATCTCCCCCTGATCGACCACCACCCGCCCCGCTTTAATCACGGTGCGAGGCAGGCTGAACATCTCCTCTTTGTTCTCGCCGGGTGTGTAGAGAGTGACGTCGCCGTCCGCGCCGGGTCCGAGATGCCCCTTGTGCCGTAGCCCCAGCATGCGGGCGGGTGCCGCACGCGTGATGATCGCAATCTCGCTCAGGGTGTACTCACGATCAAGATCCCCCAGCACCGACCGCTTGAGCACCTTGGGGTGAACGCGCTGGAGCGCCTCGCGGCGCGCGTCGCGCGACATCAGCAGCTGAATGATCTGCGGGTAAGCCAGGAACGACCCGCCGTTCGGGTGGTCCGTGCTCATGGCGACCCGCCACGGGTCGCTGACCAGCAGGAACCACTCGAGGCCGATGGCCCACTGCGTGGCGTGCACAAAGCTCTTGTCCTTGTACTCGATCGGCACGATCCCGCAGCCCGCCTCCATTTCGGTGTCGCCCGAGAACCACTTGCGCCCGGTCACCTTGTGCAGGTAATAGCCGAGCGGCCCGTCGCCGGTCATCGACGTGGTCTCTCCGAACAGCACCTGGCCCACGTCCACCGAGATATTCGGGTGCGTGTTGACGTAGTCGGCGAGCTGGGACGTGCGCGAGCCGAACGAGGCGAGGTCGTCGACGCTCCCGCCGTAGCTGTGGAACTGGATGTGCGTCAGGTGCGCGCGCCGGCCTTCGAGTGCCCGCATGGTGTCGAGCGTCGTCGACCAGTTGCCGGGCAGGCCCAGGTTGTTCGAGTGGATGTGCACGGGGTGGGGCAGCCCAAGGTCCATGGCCACCTGGGCGAGCTCGCAAATGATCTGGCGCGGCGTGACGCCGAAATGGTCGACCGGCTGGTCGAGCGTGGTGATGTTGCCGCCCCCCTCCTTCCACTCCTCCACCCCGCCCGGGTTGACGATCTTGACGGCGTAGCCCTTGGCCGCGCCGAGCAGCCAGGCGACGTACGCGCGCAGCCGCTCGGGCTCATTCGCCTTGAGCTGCCGCATGACGTAATGGTTGTTGCCCATCAGGACGTAGAAGCCCTTATCGATGAGCGGCGTGTCTTCGAGTTCCTCGTGGGCATGGCGAGCGGCGAGGGGAGGGATCGCAGCGTCGAACGCGGTGGTGTA
>JBGPMX010000522.1:0-4276 GCA_041487215.1 Planctomycetia bacterium
CCAGCGTCCGACCGCCAGGCGCGGCACGCCGCGCGGGTCGGGCAGGCCGTACGGGTTGTCGCTCAGGAAAACGTGCGGCGTGTGCGGCTTGGCTCGGCCGCGGTAGAGCGCGGCAGGGACCAGCCGCGTCGCATCGGCCGGCTCGCGCGGACCGGGCGCGTCGCCGACGATCAGCACATAGCCAACCGGTGCGGCTGTTCGCGCCGCGTCGCCCGGCCGGGTGCCGGGGAACGCGCGCGCGGCGATCGCGCGTGCCAGCAACTCGGGCGTATCCACCCGCCGCGTCGGCTCGGGCAGGTCCGCCGGGTCGAGGAGCTCGACGCGGTACCCTTGCTCGGAGCGGTGTGCGAACCAGGGCGCGAGCGCGGCCTGGTACCGCGCCGGAGCAACCACGACCAGCGGAGCCGGAACGGGATCGCCCTTGTCGAGAACGGGCCGCGGGGAAGCCGCGGCCGCCAGAAGCGCCGCGAGCGTGGCAAAGAAGCGGTCCACCGGTCAACTCTCCGCCCGAATAGGTCCCGGAGACATGGCCGGAACGTAGCCGAAAAGCCGTTTGGTGGGAATACGATCCTGTAGATCAGAGGGAGATCGGTGGGCTGGCTTGCTCACGACCTCGCGCGATCATGCCAGCACCCCACTCGAACAGCCCGTTGAAAAGGTAACCCGAAGCGTCAGCGAGGCGGGCGAGTACACGAATCGTTCGAGGAATTCGAGTCCCTCGCTTACGCTTCGGGTTAGTGTTTCCCTAGCGCGACCCCGCGTCCCCCTTCTCACTCGCGATCGGCACCGGCTTGGTCTTGAGCAGGCCGGCGATTTGCTCGGAGAGCTGCTCGGCGTTCGAGCCGTCCCGCTTGCAACCCTTGACGACCGCGATGATGTTGCCCCCCTTGCCTACCAGCACGTTGGTCGGCATGGTCTTGGTCTCGAACACGTCCCAGAGCTTGCCGTCCGGGTCCGAGGCGACCAGGAAGTCGAGCTTCTGATCCTTGGCGTAGGACCGCGTCGCGCTCTCGGGCTCTTTGAAGATGGCCAGCGTCTTGAGCCCCTTGTCCTTGTAGGCGGCGGCCAGTTTCTTGAAGTGCGGCAGTTCGGCGTCGCATCCCGAGCAGGCACAGGTGAGCCGGACCAGGACGGGACCGTCCTTCGCCAGTTCGGCGAGCCGGACTGTCTTCGGATTGTCCGTGGCGGTGGTGACGGAGACCTCGGGGGCCTTTTTGGGCTCTTCAGCGTGGATCGCGCTAGCCCAAACGGCACCGAGGAGAGCGAGGCACGAGAGGAATCGGGGCATGGCAGCTCCTTTGACCTCAGAGGGAAGAATCATTTCGAACGAGACGCAGCACGACTCTTAAGTCGCCCGTTCCGTTTGGACGTATCCGCCTGGTTGACCACTGAGTCACCTGCTCGGCATTGTAGTCGTTCATGAAGTCGGCAGGCTATGGGCTTCGTGAAAAGACCCGGCCGGCGCACGACAGGCATGGTGGCACCTTGAGCCGCTGTCCCCCGGAGGGAACACACATGCCGCGATTCCAGTTCTCGCTCCTGGGTCTTTCCAGCTTTGTCGTTTTTGCGGCGCTCGTCTGCGGCGCCCTCGTCTCCCCAGGCCCATTTCTCTCGAACCTGGTGTTCACGATCGTGCTCCTTTGCCTGTCGGCCGGGGCGCTCGGCGCTTTCTTCCGGACTGGGCCCGCGCGCGCATTCTGGCGAGGTTTCACGGCGCTCGGATTCGGCTACCTGGTGCTCGTCCAGGCACCGTGGTTCGACCGGCACGTGGGAAATCTCCTGGTAACCGAGCAACTGATCCAGCGATCGGCCGGGTTGATTGCCTCGTTCAAAGCGGCGAGACTAACAAAGTCGGACCGTGCGATCCTGGCACAGCTGGAGAGCCCGGTGAGCGTCGACTTCGTGGAGACGCCGCTCGGCGACGTGCTTGATTTCCTAAGAGACCTGAGCAAGGTGAACATGGTGATCGACCGGGTCGCTCTTGAAGAAGAGGGCGTCACGCCGGCCACACCCGTGACGATTCACGTGGAGCAGGTACCGATGGGCTCCGTGCTGCGTCTATTGCTCGGACAGTTGAATCTTACTTTTGTGCCGAACAATGACGTGCTGATGATCACGTCCGCCATCCAGGCTTCCGGCGTCCGTTCACCTCACACCCTGCTTGTGGGCCATTCGGTGGCGGCGATTTTTGTCGCCCTGGTCGGGGGCAGCGCAGCCCGCTGGTTTACGCGGCCGCCGGCGGGTCGGGCGGGATCCGACCTCACGTGAAAATCAAGCGCCTGCCGGAAGATTTTTGTGTTCAGGAGCTCACCGACGTCGCTCCGGCGAAGTCGGGCGAGTTTGCGCTGTACCGGCTGAATAAGCGCGGGCTGGGCACGCCCGAAGCGGCGCAGGCGATCGTGCGGCGCTGGAAGCTCTCGGACGCGCAGCTCTCGTTCGGCGGCCTGAAGGACAAGCACGCGGTCACTACGCAGTTCCTCACCATCCAGCGCGGGCCGCGCCGCGGGCTGCGCCAGACTCACCTGGAGCTCGCTTACCTGGGACAAGCAGATCACCCGTTCACGTCCCAGGACATCCGCGGGAACCACTTCGAAATTGTGGTCCGGGACCTGGCCGGCGGCGGCGTGGATCACGCGGCGGCCGAGCTGGCCGGGGTCGCGCGCGACGGATTGCCAAACTACTTCGACGACCAGCGCTTCGGATCGCTCGGCGCGACGGGCGAATTCGCGGGGCGGGCCTGGGCGGACGGCGACTACGAGCGAGCCATCTGGCTCGCGCTGGCCGATGCGAACCCGCTCGATCGACCGCACGATCGCGCGGAGAAAGAGTGGCTGCGCGCTCATTGGGGAGACTGGGCACGGGCCGCCGAGCCCATCCACAGCGCTCCGCGCGCTCGCGTGATCGCGTATCTCAGGGATCGACCGGGCGATTTCCGGGGTGCCATCGCACGCATTCCGCCGTCGCTGCGCAGCCTGTACCTGGCCGCGTTCCAGAGTGACCTCTGGAACCGCATGCTCGCCGAATTGCTGCGCGAGCGCTGCCGGCCCGAGCAGCTTGTCACGGTTCGACTCCGCCCCGGCCCGGTGCCGTTCGACGTGTCGCTGGACCCCGCGCTGCACCAAGCGCTGGCCGCGACCGAGCTTCCCTACCCCTCGGCACGGCTGCACCTCGAACCGGGACCCCTGCTCTCCCTGGTCGAACGGACCCTGGCCCAACAAGGACTCGAGCTCCGGCAGCTGCGCGTGAAGTACCCACGCGACAGTTTTTTCGCGAAGGGCTCGCGGCCGGCACGGTTCGACGTGAAGGGCCTGAACCATCATGCGGACCGCGACGACCTGCACGAGGGACGCCGCAAACTGACGCTCGCCTTCGATCTGCCGCGCGGCTGCTACGCCACCCTGCTGGTGAAACGCCTGGCGGCGACCAGCCCCGAGTCGGGCGGTGTCGATGCTGCGGACGAGCTCGAGACACACGAGGAGCCATGAAGAAGGCCGGCGCACTGCACGTCCTCTACGAGGACAATCACTGCATGGCCGTCATCAAACCGGCGGGCATGCCAACGGCCGGCGACCGAACCGGCGATGTAAGCCTGCTGGATCTTGTGCGGCGCTACGTCAAGGAGAAGTACCGCAAGCCGGGCCGCGTGTTCCTCGGCCTGGTCCACCGGCTGGACCGGCCCGTCTCCGGCGTGGTGCTCTTCGCGCGGACCAGCAAGGCGGCCGCACGACTCTCGGCCCAGTTCCGCGCCGGTACGATCCGGAAGACCTATCGCGCGTGGGTCGAGGGAGAGCCATCCGCGGCAGCCGGGGAATGGACGGACTGGTTGGTCAAAGACCGTGCCCGCAATGTGGCCCGCGTGGTGGTGCCGAATAGTCCCGGCGCCCGGCACGCCGCACTCGCGTATCGGACGCTCGAGGCGACGGCGGGGGCCGCGCACCTCGAGCTTCGCCCGCACACCGGGCGTGCACACCAGATTCGGATCCAGCTCGCCCGACGGGGCCATCCGATCCTGGGGGACGTGAAATATGGCGCCCGGCGCACGCAACCGGGATGGATCGCCTTGCACGCGCTGGAACTCACGTTCGATCACCCCGTTCGGCACGAGCCGGTGACCATTCGCGCGCCCGAGCCCGGTGGATGGCGCCGCCTGCTCGGGCCATCTTGAGCGCAGCCCTGTCATCCTGAGCGCAGCGAGGCACGAGCGCAACCCTGTCATCCTGAGCGGAGCGAGGCACGAGCGCAACCCTGTCATCCTGAGCGGAGCGAGGCACGAGCG
>JBGPMX010000523.1:0-4275 GCA_041487215.1 Planctomycetia bacterium
TCGAACTCCTCCTGGCTGATCGCGCGACGCGCCAGGAGACCGCGCGCGCGCTGATATTCGAGCTCGAGCCGATCCAGCCGCGCCTGGCTCTGGGCCACGCTCGCCTGCGCGCGAGACTGTTCCGCTTCGTAGGGGCGCGGATCGATTTCGAACAGCGCATCCCCCTGCTTGACCTCCGCCCCCTCCTCGAACTGCACCCGGTTCAGGTACCCGCTCACGCGCGCGCGGATCTCGATCATCGCCACGGCCTCGGTCCGGCCGGTGAAATCCTCGAAGTCGGTGACCTCGCGCGCGACGGGCAGGCTAACCAGGACCTCCGGGGGCTTGGACGCGGGGGGCTGGGACGCCGCGCCACGGCAACCGACCGCGGCGAGCCCGGCGAGCATCAGGGCGAGCGCGCACCGGCCGGCAAGGCGGCGGGCGCCCCCGCGCGAGCACGACGCGCCGCCACGCACCGCAGTCGCATCGTCCACCCCAGCGCCCGCGGCGGAGAAACGGCCCGATGCGGCGCGGTACGAAGAGCTAGGCATGGTCGGCATCTCGAAGAAGGTCTCGGCGAGTACGGTGGGTCAAGGGGCCGCGCAAGCCTCCGACCGCCCGCGTGTCAAGGACGGCGCCGCTGGCGCTCGCGTTCACTCAGGATGCCCAGAAACACGATGTCCATGATGTCCTGCGCCTGCGCACGCGACGGCTTACGCTGGCCGGTGAAGTAGTTCGTGAACATGGTTCCGTAGAGCAGGTCGCTCATGACGTCCGTGATCCGGTCGACCGGCACGTCGCGGATGCGACCCTGGTCGATGAGCGAGCGGTACAGCGCGCGCCAGCGTTCCACGTTCGCCTCGCAGTGCTCGAAGTACGTGGGCTTCTTGCGGTCTTTGAACTGCGCCCGCTCCTGAATGAGCAGCTCGACGAAGTCCGGGTGCTTGGCGAAGAAGCCCAGGTAGGTGCGGATCGCCTCGCCAATCCGCTCCAGCGGGTCTTCGATGGGAGCGGTGGCGGCATCGACCTCGGCGCGGAGCCGGCGCATGACGCGATCGGCGGCGGCGAGGAAGAGCTGCTCCTTGCTGGGGAAGTAGCGGTAGATGGTCCCCTTGCCGACGCGGAGGCAGTCGGCGAGCAGCTGGGTGTCGGCGTCGCTGTAGCCGTGCTCGGCGAAGAGCCGGGTGGCGACGTCGAGGATCTGTTCCCGGCGGTCCTCGCGTCGTCTCCGGATCGCCGCGGGGCGGGGGGGGCTGGGCGGGGCATGCGGCATGGGGGGGGATCCCTCTCGAAAACGGACTGACCAGTCAGTATCGTAATAGGGCGCAGCACGCGCCGTCCAGACCGCTGCGGAAAAAGGCAGCGAACCGGCCGTGCCCGCGACCGCTGGAGCTGTGCGTCGCGAGCCACCCCGCGGCGGGGCCTGGCTGGTTTTATGGAACGCCCGGCGTAAAAAAAACGCTGTTACAAAGCTAGAAGAACACCATGCCCAACGAACACGGCGAACAGATCAAGGCGGCGCCTGCCGCTTCCGTGCGCAGCCGCCTGCGGCCGCTCGTCCTCGGCACCCTCCTTTCCGGCTTCGCGGCCACCGGAGCCTGGGTGGGCATCGCATTCTTCCGCGGCCACAGGCCGGCCGATGCGCTGGCCCGCCTGCAGAGCGGCGTGGAACTCGAGCTCGAGGGGCCCCAGGGAGTGGAATACCTGTTGAGCGGCCAGAACGCCGACCGCGTGGCTGTGCTCGACTTCAGCCACACGTCTCTCGGCGACGAGGCGCTGGCCCGACTCGCGCACCTGCCGCGTCTCAAGGGCTTTTACGCCGCGAACAGCGGCCTCAACGACGCGAGCCTGGTGCACCTCGCGGGGCTCACGAACCTGGAGGAGCTCAACCTGAGCTACAACGATATTGGCGACGAGGGCCTGGCGCAGCTCTCCGCGCTCACCAAGCTCAAGGGCCTCGACCTCAACGGCACTCAGGTGACCAGCGCGGGGCTCGCGCACGTCGCGCCGCTGACCGATCTGCGGCTGCTGCACCTGGGCAGCACGCGGGTCACTGCGGACGGCCTGGCCCAAGTCGCCGGCCTCACGCAGCTGACGCTGCTCCAGCTGAACGCGACGGAGGTCGGCGACGAAGGGCTCGTGCACCTCGCCGGGCTGCACGAGCTGAGGGGGCTGGACCTGATGAACACGCCAGTCACCGACGCCGGCATAGAACAACTCCAGGAGTTGAAGAGCTTGCTGGTGCTGCGTATCGGCGGAACGACCGTCACGGACGCCAGCGTGCCGTTCCTCACTCAGCTCAAGAAACTCAAGGAGCTCAACGTGCGGGAGACGCGCCTCACGGATGAGGCGATCGAATCGCTCCGGGTGGCGCTGCCGGGGACGAGCATCACCCACTGAGCTCGCGCGGGCGCCGCCGCAATCGCTGCTTGCCTTGCCCATGGCCCTCAACGCGTACGCGGTTCTGGACGTGTTTCTCACCGGGTTGCGTCTGCCGCTCGCCCTGGGGGTGGTGCTGCTCGGCGCGGCCGCGCTCGGCGGCTGCCGGGGCGAGGCGCGCACGGGAGCCGCGCTCGAACGGGCGCCGCGTTTCTACCTGCTCTTCCTGCTAGCTCTGGTGCTCGTCGTCCTCAACGCCGTCTCCTGGCCGGTGCTCTACCTGCTGCTGGACAGCCTGGTCGCCGAGCACCCGGCGGCAATGTGCATCTACGGGGTGAGACAGATCGGGGCGGGCAGCGCGGGGCTGGCCGGCTGGCTGCCCGGGCTGGTCGAGACGCTCGAGATCGGCAAGCCGATTCTGGTGTTCCTGACCGGCGTCTGGCTGGTCCTGCACGGGCTGAACCGGCGAACGCGCACGGGTCCGCTCACGAGACGGGTCGTGGTGGCGCTCGTCGTTCTGGGGGTGGTGGGAGCGACGGAGGCGAGCGCCGAGCTGACTTACCTGGCGATCCCGAAGCAGGAACCGAGAGAGCCGGGGGGGTGCTGCACACTGGCCGGTGTTGCCGAAGCGGCGGGTGCGTCCGCGTTGCCGCCGAACCCCGCGTCGCGTGCGCGGCTCGCGGGCGGCTACTACGGCGTGAACGCCGGCATGCTGCTCGGCATCGCCGCGCTCGCCTTCCTGCCGCGCCGCGTGGTGAGCCCGGCGTCACTGGCCGTGATCTCCCTCGGCGCTGCCGTGTCGCTTGTGGTCAGTTCCCTCTTCCTGAAGGACGTCGCCGCGCCGCTGTTGCTCGGACTGCCGTACCATCGCTGCGTGTACGACCTGATCGCGCAGGCGCCCGAGACCACGCTGGGGATCGCCGCTTTCGTGCTGGCGACGTGCGCGGTCGGCTGGGCGTGCACCGCCGCGATCGCCGGCCGCTGCCCCGAGACCAGCCCGTTCCTACCCGCGCAGCTGCGCGCCGTGTTGCGAATCGCGTTCTTCGGTTATCTCGGCTCGCTGGCGATGATGTCCGTCGAGTGCGCCATGGCGGGCCCATGGTGAACCGGTATGTCCTGCTGGGTCCCGCGAGCGTCTTGCTGCTCGCCGGACTCGCCGCGCTCGGCAGCCTGGCTCGGCAGAGCGGCCGCGACGGCTGCGCGCTCGACGGGCAGAGCATCGATCGCGTGTTCCGCGTCCGGATGATGCTGCGCGACGAGACCGCTCGCTCGTTCTGCTGCATTCGCTGCGCGGAGCTATGGCGCAGGTGGGCAGCGCGCGTACGTGCCGTGTACGTGACCGACGAGGTGACGGGGCGCGAGATCGACGCGTCTCTGGCCTGGTTCGTGCGCAGCTCGGTGGTCACGCGGCCGAGCACGGGGAACCGCGTTCACGCTTTCGCGCGCCGGAGCGACGCCGAACGGCACGCGCGCGCGTGCAACGGAACGCTGCTCGAGGGACCCGAACGCCCGTTTGGACCTGGCTCCTGATTCCGCAACCCGGAGAGACACGCGTGTCACGCAACACTCTGCTCATCGTTCTGGCCGTGGCCGCCGTCGCGGTGGTCGCCGCCGCGACCGCCGGTTTTCTGGCGCACCGCCACGGGCCGCTTGGCGCGCCGCGCGCCGCCCCCCCGCCGGGCGATCCGAACGCGGCATCACACGCCGCGCCGGCGAGGCCCGCGGGACTCCACGAGGTCGGCGCGGAATCGGGCATCGACTTCCGCATGCGGTTCCTGCCCAACGAGCAGGGAGAGAAGTTCAAGATCAATCTCTACGACCACGGCTGCGGCGTCGTGGTCGTCGACTACAACGGCGACTGCTACGACGACATCTACTTCCTCAACCAGCTCGGACCCAACGCCCTCTACAAGAACA
>JBGPMX010000524.1:0-4273 GCA_041487215.1 Planctomycetia bacterium
ACGTAAATCCAGTTGTCGATGCCGAGCGTCGGGTGGTTGACACGGAGCTGCGGATTCCCCTCGGTGAAGCCGGTGAACAGCTTTTCACGGACATCCGCCTTGCCGTCGCCGTCGCTATCGCGCAGGTAGACGATGTCGGGCGCCGCAGTGACGATCACGCCGCCGTTCCAGCACATCACTCCGTTGGCAAACGGCAGCCCGTCGGCGAACACCTGGCTGGTCTCGTAGTAGCCGTCGCCGTCCCTGTCCTCGAGCAGCTTGACGCGGCTCTGCGGCGGTTTGCCCTGCGCGGGGCCGTTCGGGTAATCGCGCATCTCGACCACGAAGAGCCGGCCCTGCTCGTCGAAGGCGATCGCCACTGGATCCACCACCTGGGGCTCGGCCGCCACCAGATCGATGCGGAGCCCGTCCGCCACGCGGAAACTCTTGAGCGCGTCGCGCGGCGCGAGCGGTTCGGCCGCGGCCAGCGGGGCGGCCACGCAAGCGGCGGCAAGAAGCACCCACGAGGCGAGGGCGCGGGGTTCGTTCGGCGTGCGATGAGCTTGCAAGCGCGGCCTCCTCGGCGGAAAGCAGCCATCACGCTTGGGGTGATGAGAACCCCTCACGCGACGCGTGAGGACTACACGGTGGCTTGAAGCTCATGCTTAAGCGAACGGTAAAGGAAAGTCAAACGAGGCCGACGTGCACGGCCCAGGAGATCCGTATCCACCCCGGCTCGTCCCGCCCGTCGCGGGGCGTGGGAGAACCCCGTGGCCCCGGTCGTCCGCCAATTGCGACCCATCCGGCCATCGGCTACATTTGCTCGGAACGTCCGCAGCCCGACACCGCGTCATCCGAGGAGGAACTTCCGTGCGCCACGAACACTCGTTCCTTAGCGCCGTCTTAGGCATGGCCGCGCCGGTGCTCCTCGCCGCTGCCTTCCCCGCCGCGGCCGTCGCCGCTGATTACCTATCGCCCGAGGAATCTCTCCAGCGCATGGAGCTTCCCGACGGGTTCCGGGCGAACCTGTTCGCGCACGAGCCGGACATCGTGAAGGTGATCGCGATGGCGTGGGACGAACGCGGGCGGCTCTACGTGCTCGAGTGCATGGAGTACCCAAACGGGGCCAAGCCGGGCACCAAGCCGCGCGACCGCATCAAGATCCTCGAGGACACCGACGGCGACGGCGTGGCCGACAAGGTCACGCTCTTCGCCGACGGGATCGACCTGGCCACCGGCATGCAGGTCGGCTATGGCGGCGTGTTCGTTGGGGCGGCGCCCTACCTCTACTTCCTCAAGGACAGCGACGGCGACGGCGTGGCGGACAGCCGCGAAGTGCTGCTGGAGGGATTCGGCAAGCAGGACACGCACGAGATGCTGAACAGCTTCGTCTGGGGACCGGACGGCTGGCTGTACGGCTGCCACGGCGTCTTCACATACTCGAAGGTGCAGGGCATCCCGTTCAGCGCCGCCATCTGGCGCTACCACCCGCTCACCAAGAAGTTCGAGATCTTCGCCGAGGGAACGTCGAACCCGTGGGGCGTCGACTTCAACGCGGTGGGCTCGAGCTTCCTCGAGGCCTGTGTGATCCCGCACCTGTTTCACATGGTCCCCGGCGGGCTCTACATCCGCCAGGCGGGGCAGAACGCCAACCCGTACGCGTACGGCCAGATCCGCGAGATCAGCGACCACGTGCACTACTACGGCGTCACCCCGCACGCGGGCAACAACGATCCGCGATCCAGCGCCACCGGCGGCGGGCACGCGCACGCCGGCCTGCTCTGCTACCTCGGGGACAACTTCCCGGCCGAGTACCGTGGCAGCCTGTTCATGGGGAACATCCACGGCAACCGCGTGAACCGCGACGTTCTGGTGCGCAACGGCTCGACGTACATCGGTAAGCACGCTCCGGACTTCCTGAAGGCGAACGACCGCAACTTCCGCGCGCTCAACACGCAGCTGGGCCCGGACGGTTCGCTGTACCAGCTGGATTGGCACGAAGGGTTCCCGTGCCACAACACGAATGAGGCGGCCTGGACCAAGGATCACGGACGCATTTATCGCATCACTTACACGGGGGGCAAACCGCTCGAGCCGCGCACGCCCCAGGCGCGGGACGCCAAGCGCGGCGGCGACATGAGCAAGCTGTCCAGCGCCGAGCTAGTTCGGTTCCTGACCTTCCCGAACGCCTGGCAGGGCCGCATGGCCAACCGCATCCTGGCCGAGCGCCAGGACCGGTCGGTCGTGCCGGCGCTCGAGAAGATGGCGCTCGAGAGCGACACCGATGAGCACGCGCTCGCCGCGCTGTGGGCGCTGTACTCGGTGGGCGGGTTCGACGAGGCGTTCGCACGGCAGACGCTGGGCAGCCGTTTCGGATGGGTGCGCGCCTGGACGGTGCGGTTTCTCGGCGAGGCCGAAACCGTCTCGGGCGGCATGCTGAAGCGGCTGCTCGAGCTGGCCCAAAAGGATCCGAGCCCCGACGTGCGGCTGCAGCTCGCCGCCACCTGCCAGCGTCTCAAGGACGCGAACGTGGCCCCGCTGCTCGAGGCACTGGCGCTGCGCGGGGAGGATGGTTCCGATCCGCAGATCCCGCTCATGATCTGGATCGCGTACGAGCCGCGGGTCGCGGCTGCGCCCGGGCACGCGCTGGATTGGCTGGGCGAGCACGCGGGCGATAACTCTCTGGTCGCGCGCGACCTGGTGCCGCGGATCATGCGCAGGCTGGTCGCGACCGGGGACCCCGAACTGCTGGCGGCCTGCGTCCGCTTCGCTGGCGCCGCTGCCCGCTCCGAAGTGCGTCGCCCCGCGCTCGACGGCCTCATCGCCGGGCTGGCCGGCCGGCATGTCGCCGCGCCGCCGACGTGGCAGGAAGCCTTCGCGCAGCTGCGTGACGACCCGGACCGGGGTGTGCAACTGACGGCCCGGCGGCTCGCCGCTCACTTCGGCGACGCCGCGGCGATCCGCCTCGCGGAGAGTGACGCACAGAGCGCCGAGCTGCCGCTCGCCGAGCGGATCACCGCGGTGCAGACGCTGGCGCTGGGCCAGCAACCCGCATCGGTCGCCCCGCTCATCGGACTGCTGCGCGGCGATGTCGTCCCCGAGTTGCGCGCCCAGGTCATCCGCGCGCTCGCTGCATTCGACTCGCCCGACGTGTCGCGCACACTGCTCGGCGAATGGGAAAACCTTTCCCCTGCACTCCGCGTGGATGCGCTGGGGCTCCTGGCCGGCCGCCGCCCCTGGGCGCTGGACCTGCTCGCCGCCGTCGCGGCCGGCCCCGTGGCACGCACGGAGCTCAACGCCAACGTGATCCTGCGCATGCACGGGCTCAAGGACGCCGCGGTCAACGAGTCCATCGAACGAATCTACGGCAAGGTGCGCGACGAGACGCCGCAGGAGCTGGCCCAGCTCATCGAACGCATGCAGCACGTGCTCGAGCAGGGGCGCGGCGATCCCGAGCGGGGCCAGCTGGTGTTCGAGAAGAACTGCATCCAGTGCCACAAGTTCTACGGCAAGGGCCACGACGTCGGCCCGGACCTCACCGGATCGAACCGTGAGGTCGGCTACCTGCTCATCAACATCCTCGACCCCAACCGAGTGGTCGGCCAGGGCTACTACGCCAACGTCATCGCGCTGGACTCCGGCCAGGTCCTCACCGGGATCGTCGTCGCCGAGGACAACCAGTCGATCACTTTGAAGCGGGAGAATAACGTCACGGATGTCATTCCGAAGTCGAAGATCGAGGAGCGGCAGGTTCAGAACCAGTCGATCATGCCGGTTGGCCTGGCCAACAACATGACGCCCGACGAGTTCCGCGACCTGATCCAGTACCTCACGGCGAACCCGTTCCTGAATCGCGTGGCGCTGGCCGGGCCGTTCGAGTCGAGTGACGTGCTCGAGAAGCCGTTCGCGCCCGAGAACGCCCAGCATCCGCTGGCTGCCGCGGGCGTGCGTTGGATCGCCCCCGCCATCAGCCCGTATGGCCGCATCGATCTCACGGCACTGGCGGTGAACCATCCCCGGGCCGGCAGCGCCGCCTACGTGGTGGCCGAAGTATCGTCCCCGGAGGCTTACGAGACGGACCTGCTCTTCGGCAGCGACGACGGGCTGAAGATCTGGCTGAACGGCCGGGTGATGTATCGCGGCCATTTCGGCGGGCGCGAGGCGTCTCCCGATCAGCAGACGGTGCGTGTGCGACTGGAGAAGGGGACGAATCGGCTGCTATTCAAGGTCGCCAACGACGGCGGCAATAGTGTGCTCTACGCTCGGCTGGCGGACCCCGAGCGCAAGCTGGTGC
>JBGPMX010000525.1:0-4272 GCA_041487215.1 Planctomycetia bacterium
AAGCGGCACAGCGCGTCATCGCACAGGGTTAGGACTTTGAACCAACCAGGCACGATGCGAATTGTGGTCACCGAGCCCCTGGCCGACGAGGGCATACGCATCCTGCGCGACGCGGGGGCCGAGGTGGTCACGGCGCCGGGGCTCGACGCCCGCTCGCTTCCCGCCGCGCTGGCGGAGTCGGACGGGGTCATCGTGCGAAGCAGCACGCAGCTGACCGCCGAGGTGCTGGACCGGCCGGGCCGGCTGCGCGCCATCGTCCGCGCCGGCGTCGGCGTCGACAACATCGACGTGCCGACCGCCACGCGGCGCGGCATCGTGGTGATGAACACACCGGGCGGCAACACGCTGAGCACCGCCGAGCACACGCTGGCGCTGATCCTGGCGCTCGCGCGCAATATCCCGCAGGCGAACGAATCGCTGCACGCCGGCCGCTGGGACCGCGGCGAGCTCACGGGCACCCAGCTGGCCGGCAAGACGCTCGGTATCGTCGGCCTCGGCCGCGTCGGCATGGCGGTCGCCCGCCGCGCGCTTGGCTTCGAAATGAAGGTGGTCGGGTTCGATCCGTTCATGTCGGCCGAGCGTGCCGCGCAGCAAGGCATCGAGGCGGCGGCGGACCTGGACAGCCTGATCGCGCGCGCCGACTTCCTGACCGTGCACACCCCGCTCACCAACGAGACGCGCGGGCTGATCAACTCCGAGCGCCTGGCCCGTGCCCGCCCCGGCCTGCGCGTGATCAACTGCGCGCGGGGCGGGATCATCGACGAGAAGGCCCTGGCCGATGCGCTGCGCTCGGGGCATGTGGCGGGCGCCGCGCTGGACGTGTTTGAAAAAGAGCCGCCGGGCGACCACCCGCTGCTCAAGCTCCCCGGGGTCATCGCCACGCCGCACCTCGGCGCGTCCACGTCCGAGGCACAGATCTCGGTCGCCGTCGAGGCGGCGCGGCTCATGGTCGACTTCCTGACCACCGGCCGCGTCACGTTCGCGGTGAACATGGCGTCGGTGGACAAGGCGGAGCTCGAGGAGCTGCGCCTGTATCTCGACATGGCGCGGCGCCTGGGCCTGCTGCACGCCCAGATGGACCGGGGCGCGGTGCGGCGCGTGCGGTTGCGCTACCGCGGCGACGTGGCGCGGCGCAACACCCAGCTCGTGACCGCGGCGTTCGCCGCCGGGCTGCTCGAGCACGCGCTCGAAGAGGGCGTGAACATGGTCAACGCCGAGCTCCTGGCGCGGGAACGTGGCATCGAGATCGTCGAGCAGAAATCGACCGAGCAGGGCGACTTCACCACCCTGATCCACTCCGAGGTCGAGACGGAGCGCAAGACCTACGTCGCGGCAGGCACCGTTTTCGGCAAGGAGTTTCTCCGCATCGTGCGGCTCGGCGAGTTCCACCTCGACGCCTACCTGGACGGCATCCTGCTCATCTTCTCGCACCGCGACGTGCCGGGCATCATCGGCAGCATCGGCACGATCTTCGGCAAATATGGCGTGAACATCGCCGCGATGACGGTCGGCCGTCAGCAGGCGGGCGGGGAGGCGATCGCCGTGCTGAACCTGGACACCGAGCCACCGCAGGAGGCCGTGGACGAGGTGCTCGCGCACCCGCACATCACCACCGCTCGTGTGGTGAAGCTGCCGCGCGCCGGCGAGACGCCTGCCTGGATGCGCTGACGACGTCATGCCACAAGGACGCCATCGATCCAAGCCGGCCGATCTGGCAGAAGAACCCGCTTGGGGGCAGTTGTTGAACCGCAAGCCGAAGGCGTGCGCGTCGGAGTGAGCTCGGCGCATCAGAACGCGCACGCCTTCGGCTTGCGGTTCAACGAATCTGGCGCGAAATCGACCGGTCATGCAGCGTGGCGCGACTGAGCTGCGTGAAAGAATCGACCGTGGGGTCGTGAAGGAGCCACCACTGACCTCGCGCCGGTGGAGCGCTGACTCACTCCTCACCTACTCCGCCGCCAGGCGGTAGCCCACTCCGGGCTCGGTGAGCAGGTAGCGCGGGCGCGCGGCGTCGTCGCCGAGCTTCTGACGGAGCTGGCCCATGTAGACGCGCAAGTAGTGCGTCTCTTCGCTCGCCTGAGGGCCCCACACCTCGCGGAGCAACTGCCGGTGCGTGAGCACTTTCCCCGCATGGCGGATCAGCGTGGTGAGCATGCGGTACTCGGTCGGCGTAAGATGGATTTCTTGCCCATGCATGAAGACACGGCGGTGTGCCAGATCGGCGCGTAGCCCCTCCACCTCGAAGACCGCCTGCTCCGCCCCGGCGCTGCGCGCGGAGCCGCGGCGCAGCACGGCGCGGACACGAGCCAGCAGCTCCCCGACGCCGAACGGTTTCGTCAGGTAGTCGTCGGCCCCCGCGTCGAGCGCGACGACTTTTTCCGACTCCTGCCCGCGGGCCGTGAGGACGATGATCGGCAGCGAGGACCACTGCCGCACCTCGCGGATGACGTCCATGCCGTCCATGTCCGGCAGCCCCAGGTCCAGGATGATGACGTCCGGCGGCCTGGATGCCGCCTGCTGGATGCCGCCGCGGCCGGTCTCAACCTCTTCGAGTTCGTACCCCTGGTTGACCAGGGAGACGCGCAGGAAGCGGCGGATCGCCGGGTCATCCTCGATGAGCAAAATTCGAGCGGCCACGGATTCCATCGGTCGTGATTGCTCCCATTAGTCCGCGATGGATGCGGGCGACCCGGCCGGCGCCTCGGGAGGCACGAGCGGGGGCCGTGCCGGCTGGGGAATCGAGAACCGGAAGACCGCCCCGCCCTCCAGCCGGTTCTCGGCCCATATCCGGCCGCCGTGCAGCTCGATGATCCCGCGGCAGATCGCCAGCCCGAGCCCGACACCGCTGCGCGTTCCGGCCGGTGCCGAGCGATAAAACTTCTCGAACACGCGGTCCAGGTCTCCGGCGGGCAAGCCGGCGCCGCCGCCGGCGACCTCCAGGACCAGCTGTCCGTCGCCGAGCGTCGCGGCGATCTCGATGGGCGTCTGCCGCGGCGCATACCGCACCGCGTTCTCCAGCAGGTTCGTGAGCACCTGGTGGATCAGCAGTTCGT
Organism: Planctomycetia bacterium; assembly: GCA_041487215.1. Classification (GTDB taxonomy): domain Bacteria; phylum Planctomycetota; class Planctomycetia; order JALXBF01; family JBGPMX01; genus JBGPMX01. The sequence goes on from JBGPMX010000525.1 coordinate 3,054, forward strand.
CGAGCTGGACGAGCGGCAACTCCGGCGGGATGTGCGTGACGACCTCGCGGCCGGCGAGCAGCCCGGCCAGGCGGTGCAGGACGGAGCCCACGAGTTCACGCACCGAGTGCCACTCCCTGCGCAGCTCGAGCGCGCCCGCCTCGAGTCGCGTCATATCAAGCAGGTTGGCCACCAGGCGGTTGAGCCGTTCCGCCTCGTCGTAGATCGACCCGGCCAGCTCGCGGCGCGTCGCGGCATCCAGCGCGCCGTTGTTCTCGACCAGCGTGCTGCTCGCCCCCGCGATGGCGGCCAGCGGCGTGCGCAGGTCGTGCGACACGGCGCTCAGCAGCGAGCTACGCAGCCGCTCGGTCTCGACCTGGAGCCGCGCCTTCTGCGCCTCGTCGGACGACCGGATACGCACGACCGCCAGGGCGATCTGGCCGGCAAAGGTCTCGAGCAGCCGCACCTGATCCGAACCCAGGTGGCTCGGGCCGCGTGGCCGCACGCCGAGCACTCCGACACGCTGCTGGTGCGCCGGCATGGGCACGAACAGCGTGCTCGACGAGGGGAGCGTGTCCGTGCCGAAGCCGGCGCGCTCGCCGTGATCGAACACCCACTGCGCCACGCCCAGGTCGTGCTCGGCGAGCGGCGGCCCGGTCGAGCCCGGGTTCTGCAAGCGGACGGGGTAGACCCCGCCCGGCGGCGGCTCGGGCAGCGGCAGGAAAACGTCGCTGTCGAAAACGTCGCTGATGTGCCGGCTGGCGGACTCGAGCAGCTCGGGGAGCGACGTGACGTGCACGAGATCGCGGCTCATGGCGTAGAGCGCCGCCGTACGCCGCTCCCGGCTGCGCGCGGACTCCACCTGGAAGCGCAGCCGCGCGGTGAGCGTGCTGATGACCAATCCCGTCACTAGCATGACCGTAAAAACCAGCAGGTACTGCGTGTCCTGCACGGCGAAGGTGAGATACGGCGGGACGAAAAAGAAGTCGAACGCCGCGACACTCAGAACGGACGCCAGCATGGAAGGGCCGCGACCGAAGCGGAGCGACACGGCGATCACGCCGAGCAGGTACACCATGATGATGCTGGGCGCGGAGAAGTACGGAAGCATGAGGAACCCCAGCCCGGTGCACAGGGCCACCACGGCGACCGCGCCGAGGTAGCCGGTGAGGTTGCCTCGTGGCGCGGCCGGCGGGCGCCGCTCGGGCGGCGACGCGTCGCGCTCGCCGCTGATCACGTA
>JBGPMX010000526.1:0-4266 GCA_041487215.1 Planctomycetia bacterium
AGATCCGGCTTGAGCTCAAGCGCCCGGCGCAGGTGCTCGACCGCCTGTTGGGGCCGGCCGAGCTCGCCGAGCGCGACCCCAAGGTTGTAGTGCGCGTAGGCGTGGTCGTTCTCGTCCGGCTCGAGCTCGAGCGCACGATCCAGGTGCTGGGTCGCCTCATCGAGCTGGCCCTGGGAAGCGAGCGCCACGCCGAGCGTGAGCTGCCCCTGGCAGTACCCCGGCGCCACGTCGACGACCGTGCGGCACTGCTCCGCGCTCGGCTGCCGGCCGCCCCATTCCAAGTAGCCCAGACAGGCCACCGGGCCGACGAACGCCCCCCACTTCATGCCGTGCAGCAGCCACGGCGGCAGGCCCGGTGCGGCGAGGCGCGCGGCCGAGCGCACTCGAAGACCCAGTCCCTCGCGCGTGGCCGCGTCTCGTACCTTCCAAATAAAGCCGTCGAAGTAAAAGTGCAGCAGGCCGGAGGCGGCGATGAACCCATGCAGCAGGCGGCTTACGACCTGCACGTCAATCAGCGACGGCAGGAACGCGATGTAGCCGTACGCAAAGACCAGCCCCGTGTACAAACCGACCATCGCACCGCTGCGCCGAAACAGGTACCGCGTGAACGCCCCGACCGAATGCCCCTTCTCTACGCGATTCCGGTTGTACATCCAGACGATCGACAGGTACTGCACGTCGTGGAACATCTCCCACATGGCCACGCCCAGAATGATGTTTCTGTTCACGACGATCGCATACCACCAGAACCCGAAGCTGCTCGCCATGAGCAGCAGCTTGACAGCGCTGGGCGGCGTCCCCTTAAACCACTGCCACAACGCGTTGGCGGCGAACGCGACGGTGATGAGAGCGGTGCCGATCGTCCAGAGGGAGCCGAAATCGAGCACGATCGAGGAGGGTACCAGCGGTCCGCCGGACTTGTAGTAGATCCAGAGCAGCTCCCCCTTCTTCCAGTCCGACGCGACCACGCCCCCGCCGAACCACGCCAGGCACATGAGCCAATCGAGCCGTGCCGTCACGGAGCTGAACGAGGCGACCTTGGTGTCGTAGATCCGCGCGAACCCGTACACCTGCATCGCGGCGTGCCAGAGCCCCCAGACCAGCACGATCACGTCCAGGGCGGGCAGGTCGCGCAGCGCAAACGCCTCGCACACCACCAGCAGGAAGAGCGGTGCGAGCACGAAGCGGACCCGGAACCGATCGAACAGCGCGCGGTCGCCGTACGCGCGCATCATGCCGGGCAGGTTGTGCCCCAAAGCCCCGAACGCGGCGACGACCAGGCCAATCTGGGCGATCGAGAAGCGGAGCTTGGCCACGGTGAGGAGCGGCAGAATCAGCAGCGGCGTGCCGACGAACAGCAGCAGATCGCCCCAGGAATTGAGCAGCCAGAACGAGCGCGCGGCGGGGAGCGGCGCCGTGAGGGCCGCCGAGCCTCCGGCAGCCGCCACGGCCCCCGAGCTACCGAGTTGCGAATTCGCTGTGGTGCTCAAGAAGACCCCACCGAAGCACGAGAATTTCAGGATACGGTTCGGGCACGGCGTTGCAACTCCTTTTCCACGCCGCGCAAGCTCCCGGGCGCGTCGCAGTCGCGTTCCGGGCACGCTAGACTAGGACCCCGTCTCAGGATGACCCCGGTCATGCGATATTCGCGCGCGAGCCAGGAACGACCTCCTTGCGGGGATCCCCTCGCTGGCGCATCGGGCTAGTGCCCCGTCAAATCTGAATTGACTTGTGGTGCAGGCGTCCCGCCTGCTGATTGCAGCCGGGACGGCTGCCCCACAACCATCATTTCAGCATGGATGGACCACTACTGTCCCGGGTACGAGCGGAAACGGATGAGCCGACGCATCTCAAAACCATTGGCAGTCGGCGGGCATGGCCCGCGGGGGATTCTGATGAACGGGCGATACGTACACGCGGTCACCGCCTGGCTCGTCCTGGTCGGCAGTGGGGTTGCCATGGCGGGGGATCCGCCGCCGTGGGCCGATCCGAACCTGCCGGTGCGCGACGGGCTCGTCTTGTGGCTGGACGCGTCGCGGCTGGCGGCAGCGTGGCAGGCGAACGACCGGCCGCCGCTCTACCACCGCGCGGCCCTCGACGCCTGGTACGATGCGTCGGGCAACGGCTTCGACATGGTCCAGCGCGTGAAGGATGCGCAGCCGCGTTACCTGGTCGCGGGCACGGGCGGCGTGGTGCGGTTCGACGGCGCGGACGATTTCCTCGGGCTCACGCAGCGCGGCGGCGTGCTCAACGACTTCACGCTGTTTATCGTCGCCGCCCCGCGCTCGAACACCGGCGGCTTCCGCGCGCTCGTGGCCGCGCACGAGACCGGCAAGAACGACTACCTCACCGGCTTCAACGTGGACATGTCCGCCGCCGCGTCGGATCGGTTCGCTCAGCTCAACGTCGAGGGCAAGGGCTTCGGCGGCGCGGTCAACCTCATGCGGAAGCCGCTGCCGTTCGCCGAGTTCCACACGCTCGAGATCACCAGCCAGCCCGGGCCGGAAGGAGTGACGCTGACCGTGGACGGCCAGCCGGCGGGCCAGCGGCAACGTGACCCGGCCCACCTGCGCGCCGACGGCTGGTGCCTCGGCGCGCGCTGCTACTCGAACGCCCCCGAGCCGCCGTTCGTGAGCGGGTTCCTCGACGGCGACGTCGCCGAACTGATCCTGTACCCCCGCGTGCTCGACGCCGCCGAGCGCACGGCGGTGCGCGCGTACCTGGCCGGCAAGCACGCCGGCCTGTCCGGCGCGGTGGCGCTGGCCGATGTGCACGGCGGCCGGCTGCTCGAGCCCATGGCCGATCCGCCGCCCGTGCAGCTGCTCGTCCCCGGCTTCACGATTCACGAGCTGCCGCTCGAGCTCACGAACATCAACAACGTGCGCTACCGCGACGACGGCAAGCTGGTGGCGCTGGCGTACGACGGCAACATCTACCTGCTCTCCGACACAGACGGCGACGGCCTCGAGGACCAGGCGGAGCTGTTCTGGGACAACCGCGGCCGGCTGCGCGGGCCCATCGGCATCGCACTGACCCCGCCGGGATATGCGCACGGGCGGGGTGTGTTCGTGGCATCCAAGGGGAAGCTGTCGCTGATCACCGACAGCGACGGCGACGGCCGGGCCGATCGGGAGATCGTCGTCGCCACCGGGTGGCAGGAGATCCCGCAGAACGTCGACGCCATCGGCGTCGCGCTCGGCGACGACGGCAGCGTCTGGTTTGCGCTCGGCACGGCGAACTACGCCAACGGCTACCTGCTCGACGAAAACGGCACCGCGCACTACGACATCCGGAGCGAGCGCGGCACCGTGCTCCGCGTCGCCCCGGACTTCAGCAGCCGCGCGATCGTCTGCACCGGGGTACGCTTCCCCGTATCCCTGGCGTTCAACCGCGACGGCGACCTCTTCTGCACCGACCAGGAGGGGGCGACCTGGCTGCCCAACGGCAACCCGTTCGACGAGCTGCTGCACATCCAGCCCGGCCGGCACTACGGGTTCCCGCCGGGGCACCCGAGGCACCTGCCCGGCGTGATCGATGAGCCGAGCGTATTCGACTATGCGCCGCAGCATCAGTCCACCTGCGGGTTCCTCTTTAATGATGCACCGAGCGGCCGCCCGGTGTTCGGCCCGGCGGCGTGGGCGGGTAACGCCATCCTCTGCGGCGAGTCGCGCGGCAAGCTCTTCCGCACCCAGCTGGTCAAAACGGCGGCCGGCTACGTGGCGCAGAACCAGACGCTGGCATGCCTGGGTATGCTGACGGTGGACGCCTGCCTGTCTCCGTCGGGCGACCTGGTGGTCGCCTGCCACAGCGGCCCGCCGGACTGGGGGACCGGTCCGCAGGGCAAGGGGAAGCTGTACAAGATTAAGTATGGCGACCACACGGCGCCGCAGCCGGTGCGCGCGTGGGCGGCCGGCCCGCAGGAAGTGCGGGTGGCGTTCGATCGCGCGCTCGACCCGCTCGAGCTGCGCGACCTCACCCGGCGCGTGCACATCGAGCACGGGGCGTACGTGCGCCCCGGTGACCGTTTCGAAATCCTCAAACCGCCGTACGCGGTCGTCGCGCGGCAGCAGGCGACCCCACGTTACGACCTGCCGCTGTTTTCCGCACAAGTGACCCCGGACGCGCGGACGCTTGTGTTCACGACGGCGCCGCAGTCCGAGGCGGACCTGTACGCGGTCACGCTGCCCGGTCTGGGGCGTCCCGCCGAGCTGGCGGCGGGCGAGTTGCGGCAGGTCCCGGCGATCGACGTCGGTTACGACCTGAGCG
>JBGPMX010000527.1:0-4263 GCA_041487215.1 Planctomycetia bacterium
TCCGCTCAAAGCCACGCTACGCTTCAGGAATCCGTGAACGGTTACGGAAAGGATATCCCTTGCCAGGATGCTTCCCAGCATCCCGGCGCGCCGGGACGTTTCTCCAGGCGGTTGGTAGCTTACCGCTCCAACACCTTGGCGACCAGATACTTTTGGACACCCGAGCCAGACTTCAGAAAATCCCGCGGCGAAGCCGCGCCTCTCGGCCGGTCGCGGTTCTGACTATGCGCAGGCTTCAGCCGGATGAACCAGAAAAAAACTCCCGTTTCCTTTGTGGCGCCAACGGGCTGGTAAATACCGGCGACTGGCACGCTCACTTACTTGAGCGGCACGGCATTCTTGTCGATGTATTCCTCTACCGCCGTGCGACGCGCGCTCGGGCCGCCGATGTAATGGAAAGCCTCGGCGTATTCCACGCCGTATTTCTGCCCCAGCACGTGGCTGCGCGCCAGCACGAACTCCTTGATGTAATTGCGGTCGGCCGTCACGTCATCGTTGCCCAAAAGCGGCAGCCGCTGCCCCTTCCGGGCCAGCTCGGCCCGAAGCCGCGAGCCGTGCGGGCCCGCCGGGCCCTTGGCCCGGTTCGCGCGGTTCGCGTCGATGATCTGCTCCGCCACCGCGCTCACGTCCACCACGCGGGTGATCTCCGGCCGCCGCGCGTAGTAATACTTCTCCTCGACAGCGTGCGGCTCGAGCCCGGCCGCGAACTGTTCCGGGTAATCGTGCGCGCGCCCCGCCATCCAACAGGCTGCTTCGACGCCGCGGGCGATCTGGTGGTGGTCCGGATTCTCCTCGTCGTGCGCCCACGGATCCCAGCACACGACCGTATCCACCTTGAGCAAACGGATCAGGAAGATGAGACGGCACTCTAACTCGTTCTGCGAAACGTCCGCCATGCGGTGGTTGGGATAGTTCAGGTCGAAGACCTTCTTGAGACCGAGCACGCGGGCCACTTCGGCGTTGTCACGTTCGTTGCCGCGCACGTGGTCGCCGATGCTGCCGGGGGTTCTCAGCCCGGGCGCGTCCCCCATGTCGTCATTCGTCGCCCGCACGAGGTATCCGGTGTGGCCTTCCTTGACGAGTTTCGCGACCGTGCCCGCCGCAGAGAGTGGGATGTCATCGGCGTGCGCCTGGACCGCCAGCAGCACTTTGCCCTGGTGCGGCGTCCCTTCCGCCGCGTGCTCGAAGAAAACTTCGCGCGGCGTGTCCTGCGCCCGCGCCTGCCTGAGCCGTGCTTGCGCGAACGCGGTACCGGCCAGCATGGTCGTGAGGAAGTCCCGTCGCTTCAGGACGCTCGTGCGGTGTGGCATGGCGTTCTCCGGTGAAGGTTTGAGCGTGAAGAGATGACGGGCGGGATTCTAGCTCTTGATTCGGCATGGCGGCAAGGAACCCGCCAACAAGGGGTGCAACGCCTGCGGCGTAGACGAGGCGGGCAAGCAGCCGGCTTGCGGTGGCGGGATCGCGTGGCGGCAGGAACCTGCGCGGCTTACAATCCGTGCTGGCCAGCCGGCCAACGGCGTAACCATCAAGGCAGAGCGCAGCCAGACGCGCAGGGAGAATCAGCCGTGAGAAATCGAACCGCAGGGATAGCTCTGCTCCTGACGCTCTTGGGCGTGCCGGCGTGGGGCGGTGAGCTTCGGGTCGGTGCCGCGGCGGTCAAGATCACGCCGCCCGTGGGCGCACCCATGGCCGGCTACTACCACGCCCGCGAGGCCGAAGGCGTCCACGACGACCTCTACGCCAAGGCTGTTGTGCTCGAACAGGACGGAACCCAAGCGGCACTCGTGGCGCTCGACCTGATCGGCACCACGCGGTGGATGGTGGAGGAATCGCGTGCCGAGATCGAAAAAACGACCGGACTACGCGGCGACCACGTCATGGTGAGCGCCACGCACGCCCACACCGGGCCGGTGTTGCGCGACCCCGGCTCGCGGCGCAGCGAAAAGCTCGGCGGCGAATCGGACCTGGCGGCCCAGTACATGGCCACGCTCCCCACGCTCATCGCACAGAGCGTGGCCCGAGCCGAAGCGGCGCTCGAGCCGGCCAGGGTCTCGGTCGCTACCGGCCGCGCCGAGACGCTCGCTTTCAACCGCCGGTTCCACATGAAGGACGGTACGGTCGGCTGGAACCCTGGCAAGCGCAACCCGAACATCGTCGAGCCGGCCGGACCGATCGATCCCGCAGTGCCGGTCGCGTACTTCGAGTCCGCCGGCGGCAAGCCGATCGCCACCTACGTGAACTATGCGATGCACCTGGATACGGTCGGCGGCCTCGAGTTCTCGGCCGACTACCCATACACGCTCTCCAGGGCGCTTGCCGAGGTGAAGGGGCCGGACATGGTGACCGTCTTCACCATCGGTACGGCGGGGGACATCAACCACATCGACGTGAACTGGGCCAATCCTCAGAAGGGGCATGCCGAGGCGGCGCGCATCGGGACGATCCTGGCCGGCGAGGTGCTGCGGGCGTTCCGACAGCTCAAGCCTGTGGCGGCAGCCCCGCTGCGCTGCCGCCGCGAGATTGTGCAGCTGCCGCTCCCCGCGCTCGAGCCGGGTGCCGTCGAGAAAGCCCGCGCGGTCGCCGACCGCGTCGGCAATGGAAAGTCCGAGCCGCCGAAGTTTCTCGAGCAGGTCGAGGCGTTCAAGGTGCTCGACGTGGCGGCCCGGAAGGGGAAGCCGCAGGAGGTGGAGGTGCAGGTGATCGTGCTGGGGGACGAGCTGGCATGGGTGAGCCTGCCGGGCGAGGTCTTTGTCGAGCTGGGGCTGGCGCTTAAGGAGCGATCTCCCTTCCCGAATACGATCATCGCCGAGCTGGCGAACGGCGCGATCGGCTACATCCCGACGCGTCGTGCCTACGCGCAGGGCAACTACGAGGTGGTCAGTGCGCGCTGCGCCGAGGGCTCGGGCGAGCTCTTGGTCGATACCGCGCTCAAGCTCCTGAACGAGCTCGCCCGTCCCGCGGCCGCGCGCCGGCCGTGACGGTTTCGAGACGGCGTAACCGTTCACACCCCGGCGTAGCCGGGGCGGCAAGGTGGCCTTCGCGCAATTGGAAAAATCGGCGACATCATAGCCATGTCACACAAGCCGCTGGTCACGGCGGAGGTGACTGCCCGGCAACCGCCGGAGACAAAAGCGAACGGCAGTCATTGTTGTCGACCTTGGTGAAGGTGTCAGGAGTCAGGACCCTTTTTCCGCACGTGAACCCCTCGCCCCGCTTGGAGATCGTCCCGCTTTGGTTGTATGCTCAACGGCCACAACGGTCTGTAGTAGGGAATGCCCTCGGTGGCGTTCCGGGCCACGGGGCGCGCCACGGAGGGCGTGCCCTACAGGTGAGGAGCCCGCCCCTCTTCGACGCTCCGCGTCGTCCTTCTTCTGCTCAGGACATCCCGCTCGCGGGCCGATATAATCTCGGTAACCCGAATTACCTACCCCGCGCCCGGCGCCGCATCGATGGGCACAAGCGGGGTCTGACGAAATGATCGGTTCCTGTCCTCGCTCTCATCCCCCCTTACGAAGGAGGGGCCACGGGGGTCGGATTGGACGCGGTTTCGTCACGCTTCACACAAACGGCGCACCGAAAGGAATGGCCGATGCAAGGATTCGTCAGCAGATTGCGTTCGAGGCCGCCCGGTTGATGTACGAGCGGCTCGAGACCGAGTACTACACCGCGAAACGCAAAGCCGCCCGCCTGCTCCGCGTCGAGCACCGGTTCAAGCCCGGTGACCTCCCGTCCAACCGCGAAATCCGCGACCAGATCCAGGCATTCGCGCGGATGCACGAAGGCGAAAAACGCCAAGACAATCTGCGCTCGATGCGCGTCGAAGCCCTGCGGCTCATGCGCAAGCTGATTCGGTTCCGCCCGCGTCTGATCGGCAGCGTCTGGACGGGACACGTGCGCAAGGGCTCGGACATCGACATCCACATCTTCAGCGACAGCCTATCGGCCGTGACCGCCGTGCTCGACGAACACGCTCTTCTTTACGACGTCGAGCACAAGCGGATCGTGAAGTTCGCCGAGGAGCGGGTGTTCACGCATGTGCACGTGCACGATCGGTTCCCGTACGAGCTGACGGTCTACCCGGAGGACAAGCTGCACTACGTGTTCAAGAGCTCGATCACAGGGAAGGCGATCGAGCGCGCGTCGATTCAGGAATTGGAAGCGCTGTTGCGCAGGGAGCGGCCCGGCGAGGACCTGGACGAGGCGGTGGCGCGGCTCGAGGACCATATCGATCGTTTCGAGCTGTACCGGTTGCTGCTTCAACCA
>JBGPMX010000528.1:0-4259 GCA_041487215.1 Planctomycetia bacterium
CGGCGTGATCGAGCGTGCCGGTTTCGGCGCATCCTTCATCCACCGCACCGGGCACTCGATCCACACTACGACGCACGGCAACGGCGCGAACATGGACAACCTGGAGACGCGCGACGAACGCCGGCTCATCCCGCACACGTGCTTTTCGATCGAGCCGGGCATCTACCTGGAGGGGCGTTTCGGGGTGCGCAGCGAGGTGAACGTCTACCTCGAGGAGCGCGACGCCATCGTGACCGGGCGTGCCCCGCAGGCCGAGATCGTGCGGATCGACGCGGGCTGAACCCGATTTGCAGGGCATTGCCCCGGGCTGGAGCATACCCGCCGGAGGGGATGGGCCAAAGCCCCTCGCCGGAGGCGGGGGCTAATTTAGCCCCCGCCTTCGGCGGGGGTTCTGAGGCCGCGTGGGGCCATGGAACGCGGGGCTATCAGCCCAGCGGCGGGGACGGTAGAGCCGTGCCCAGCCTGGGGGCAAGACGCTGGAGACCGGCGCTGAACGGCAGGACGATTCAACGATTCAACCACTCACCCCTTCAACCCCTTCACGGCTGGACGCCGAGCTGCCAGAACAGGAAGCTCCACACGTCCGTCTGTTCGTCCACCACCTTGGTGAGCGGCTTGCCCGCCCCGTGCCCCGCTTTCGATTCCACACGCAGCAGCACGGGCCGGTCGCACGCGGTCGACGCTTGCAAGCGTGCCGCCATCTTGAGCGCATGCATCGGATCCACCCGGCTATCGCTCTCCGCCGTGGTGAGCAGGACTGCCGGGTAGGAGACACCGGGGCGGACGCGGTGGTAGGGCGAGTAAGCGTAGAGCCAGCGAAATTGCTCGGCGTCGTCGGCCGAACCGTATTCGGGGATCCACAGCTTCGCGATGCGGAAGTTCTGGTAGCGCAGCATGTCCAGGAGCGGCACCGCGCAGACCACGGCGCGGAACAGATCCGGCCGCTGGGTCAGCGCGGCGCCGACGAGCAGCCCGCCGTTCGAGCCCCCCAGGATGGCCAGCCGGTCGCGGTTCGTGATCTTGTTCTCGACCAGCCACTCGCCCGCCGCGATGAAGTCGTCGAACACATTCTGTTTGTTGCCGAGCATGCCGCCGCGGTGCCAGGCCTCGCCGTACTCGCCGCCGCCGCGCAGGTTCGCGATCGCGTACACGCCGCCGTGCTCGAGCCAAAGCGGCAGGGTACGCATGAACGCCGGGGTCAGGCTGTGGTTGAACCCGCCGTAGCCGTAGAGCACGGTCGGCCGGTTGCCGTCCAGCTCCAGACCGCGGCGGTGCAGCAGGAACATGGGGACCTCGGTGCCGTCCTTCGAGCGGTAGCGGATCTGGCGGATCGCGTAGCGTGACGGATCGATCGGCGCCTCCACGCGCTGCCAGACCGACGGCTTTCCGGACGGCAGATCCAGGCGGTACACCGCCGGTGGGATCGTGAACGAGGTGAACCCAAAGAACGCCTCGCGCCCGTTCCACTCGCCCCCGAGCCCGGTCAGCGAGCCGAGCGTGGGTAGCTCGATGGGCTCGAGCGGCTTGCCGTCGAGCGTGAACACGTCGAGCCGGGATGTGGCGTCGCGTAACGAGTGCGCGAAGAGCCGGCCGGCGATCACGCTGATGTTCTCGAGCACCGCATCGCGCTCCGGGATGATCTCCTGCCAGTGCTCGCGCTGCGGCCGGTGCGGGTCAGCCGCGAGCAGCCGGTAGCGCGGCGCATCCAGATTGGTGCGGATGTACAGCCGGTCGTTCTGCATATCGCCGCCGAACAGCGCGTCTACGCCTTCGACGACCGTGACGAACGGGCTATCCGGCGCGGACAGATCGCGCAGGTACATCTCCGACTTCGTCCAGCCCTGGCTGACGGTTACGAGCAGCCAGCGTCCGTCCGGCGCGATGTCCACGTTGGGCCAGTCTTGCGGGCTCCGCCCCGCGCCGAACACCGCCGCGTCTTGCGCCGAGTCCGTGCCCACGGCGTGGTAAAAGACATGGCGATGGTAGTTCTCCTCGCCCGCGGGGACGGTGGCTGGGGTCGGATAACGCGTGTAGTAGAAGCCGCTCGCGTCCGGCTTCCACGCGACGCTGCACGCCCGCGTGTAGGGAATCACGTCCGGGAGATGCTGGCCACTGTCGGCGTCAAGCAGCCGGAGCGTGCTCTGCTCGCTGCCGCTGGCGCTGGTTCCGTACGCCAGCCGCTTGCCGTCGCGTGATGGAAAGTACCAGTCGAGCGCGACGGTGCCGTCGCCGCTGAGCTGGTTCGGATCCACCAGGACCCGGTCCGGGCCGTCCACGCCGTCGCGCACGTAGAGGATCGGCTGGTTTTGCTCCCCCTCGCGTCGGCTGTAAAAGTAGCGATGACCGCGCACGGAGGGGGTGGAGAGGGTGCCGATGGCCAGAAGTTCGCGCAGCCGCTCGTGAATCGCCGCGCGGCTCGGCAGCGCATCAAGCGTCGAGCGGGTGAGGCCGTTCTGCACATCGATCCAGGCCCGTACCTCGGCCGCGTCCACTGATTCCAGCCAGCGATACGGGTCCTCGATGGCGACGCCGTGCAGCGTGTCTCGCGTGGGCGCCACGCGTGTCGCCGGGTACGGCCGCTTGGGATGCGGCGACTCGGCGGCCTGCGAGCGCGCGGTCAGGCCTAGAAGCAGAACGGTCAGCGACACCAGGGCAAGTTTGGTGAGAATAGCCATGCCGTCTCCTACGACTCTGCGGTTGCATCGAGCGAACGGGCCACTTTCGCATCATCTTAGACCGCGGAGCCGGGCGCTGCCCAGACCGCGCGGGTGGTGGTGTACTGATTCGGCGACTTGCGCTGCGCTGTCATCCTGAGGCTTGGCGAAGGATCTCTTGCTATACAAATCTCCGCGGCGGTGTGACAGAATGACAAAATGAGAGGCGCCATGACTCAGGGCATGCTGGGCTGGATGGTCGCGGCGGTGCTCGGTTCGCACGCCAGCGCGGCCGAGATCGATGCGGCGGCGGCACGCGGCCGTGCGGCCCTGCTTGAGCAGAGCCACATCGAAGGGATATGGCCGCGCGAGGCGTACGACAACGCGTGGTCGCTCTGGGGCGGCGGCGCGAAGCCGTCGGACTACGACGCGGCCTTCCGCGCCCGGTACGGGCTGCACCCGGCCCCGTACGAGAACGACGGCTTGCCCATGGGGCTTCGTGCCGCCCCGCGCGGCGGCCGCGGCGGGGTCGCGATCGACTGTATGCTCTGCCACGGCGGCTCGATCCTTGGGACGAGCTACGTGGGGCTCGGTAACACCACACTCGACCTGGCCGCGCTCTTCGCGGAGATGCCGGCGGCCGGTGGCGGCAAGCCGTTCCCGTGGCCCTTTCCCCTGGCACTCACGCGCGGCACGACCAATGCCGGTGCCGTGGCCGCCTTCGTGCTCGGCTTTCGCAACCCCGACCTGACGCCGCGGCTCATCCCCCGCAACCTGGGATGGGCGAAGATGCCCGACCTGGACGCCCCCGCCTGGTGGCTCTGGAAGCGCAAGAAGACGATCTACTACGACGGCGGGACCGACGCGCAATCCACCCGCGCGACCATGCAGTTCCTTGTCGGCAGCGCCTCGCCCGAAAAGATCCGGGCGCTGGAACCGACCTGGGAGGACGTGCGCGCCTTCCTCTGGACGCTCGAGCCGCCGCGCTACCCGCTGCCCATCGACTCGGCACTCGCGTGCGAAGGCGAGGCGGTCTTCACGGCGAACTGTGTGCGGTGCCACGGCACGTACGGGCCCGGCGGCAGCTACCCGAACAAGATCGTTCCGATCGATACGATCGGCACCGACCGCGCCCGCTACGACAGCATTTCCAAGGCGTTCCGGGAATATTACGACTCGAGCTGGTTCGCGGAGAAGTACAGCACGCTCGACAGCGTGGGCTACCAGGCCCCGCCGCTCGACGGCGTCTGGGCCACCGCGCCGTATCTTCACAACGGTTCGGTCCCAACGCTCTACGGGGTCCTCCAGTCATCCGCCCGTCCTGCGCGGTTTCGCCGCGGCGAGTCCACCGACGCGGACGCATACGACGCGCGGCACGTGGGATGGAAAGTGCAGCTCGTCGTGGAGCCCGCCCCCGCCGCAGGGCTGCCGGAGATCGAGGCGCGCAGAATCTACGACACCAGCCAATACGGCAAGGGCAACCAGGGGCACCGCTTCGGCGACCACCTGAGCGAAGCCGAGCGGATGGCGCTGCTCGAGTACCTCAAGACGCTGTGACGCTTCCACGAACACGAATTCGGCCGGGTGCTCGGCGTCGCGCGCTGA
>JBGPMX010000529.1:0-4249 GCA_041487215.1 Planctomycetia bacterium
ATCCTCTACAGGGATTTCTCGACCGGCACCGGGGTGACCAAGACGTTCACCGAGGACAGCCTGACCGATTTCGGCATGCAGCTCCAGGGGGGCTACTTCATCGTGCCCGAGACGCTGGAGGCCGTGGCGCGCTGGTCGAGGATCTGGGGAGACAGTGGCAACGTGAACGGCGAGTTCAGCAACAACGAGTCGTTCAACGAGTACACGGTCGGCCTGAACTGGTTCATGCACCGGCACCAGCTGAAGTGGCAGACCGACGTCGGTTACTACCAGGGGGGCAACCCGGCCTCGGCGTCCGCCGCCGGATTCCTGACCAATCGCGACGGCTGGCTGTTCCGCACGCAGCTGCAGCTGGCGTTCTGAAACGCGGCGGCTGGCCTGTGGCACACTGAAACGCGAGCTGTCCTCGATAGCCGCCCGTCGCGGTCGGGATGCTCGGGCACGACGAGCTCTCCTGGCCCGACGCTTGCTCCTCGGCGCATTATCTCCTCATGCGAGACGTTCTCTTAAGCGCGCCTCATCCCTACCGCCGCACGCTTGCTCGTGGGCCAACCTTGTTCGGCGCGGGTCTCCGATTCCCGTTCATCCGTTCCGCGTTTACGGGTCAACCGGTCAACGATAGGAGCTATGCCGCGCGGCGTTCGACCGGCGTTTCTTCCGCCACGCGCGTGATGCAGGCTCCCAGCGCGCGCAGCTTCGCGTCGAGCACCTCATAGCCCCGGTCGAGGTGCGGGATCTGGTGCACCGTCGTCTCGCCCACTGCGGCGAGGCCGGCCACGACCAGGGCGGCGGAGGCACGCAAATCCGAGGCGGTGACGTGGGCGCCGGACAGCGATGGTACGCCCGTGACGATCGCGCGGTTCCCCTCGTGGACGATGCGCGCGCCCATGCGGCGCAGCTCGGCGACGTGCTGGAACCGCTCGGGGAAGACCGTGTCGCGCACGCAGCTGACGCCGCCCACCGTGGCGAGCAGCGCGGTGAACTGGGCCTGCACGTCGGTGGGCAGGCCGGGGTACGGCGCGGCCGTGATATCGGCCGATCGGAAGGCACGGTCGGCGTGGACGACCAGGCTCGTGCGGTCCCCCTCGACGGTCACGCCGATGGCGCGGAGCCGGGCGATGACGGCCGAGAGATGGCCGCGCTGAACGTTTCGGATCGTCAGGCGGCCGCGCGTCATGGCTGCCGCAATCATGAGCGTGGCCGCCTCGATGCGGTCCGGAATCACGCGGTGGCTGCCGCCGCGCAGTTTCGCGACGCCGCGGACGAGGATGCGTGAAGTGCCGAGGCCCCGGATATCGGCTCCCAGCGCGACGAGGAACCGCCCCAGGTCAGTGACCTCCGGCTCGCACGCCGCCCCTTCGATGAGCGTGTGACCGGTCGCCAGCACCGCGGCGCTCATGACGTTGCAGGTGCCGGTGACGGTGCTGCCGTGCGGGCCACGGAGATCGACCGGGCCGCCGCGCAGCCGCCCGGCGCGCGCCACGACACACTCCCCCTGGATCTGTATGTCTGCGCCGAGCGCGCACAAGCCTTTGAGGTGCAGGTCCACCGGCCGGTCGCCGATGCGGCAGCCGCCGGGCAGCGCCACGCGGGCGCGGCCGCGCCGGGCCACGAGCGGGCCGAGCACGCAGAAGCTCGCGCGCATGCGCCGCACGAGTTCGCCCGGCGGCTCGCAGCGTGACTCGTCGTGGGTCGCGAGGCAGAGATCGCCCGACGGCAGCCGCTGCGAGGTCACACCGAGCGCGCCCAGCACCCGCGCGAGCGTGTCCACGTCGGCGAGCTGCGGAATGCCGTGGAGCGTCACCGGCTCCTCGGCGAGCAGGCAGGCCGCCATGATGGGCAGCGCGGCGTTCTTCGAACCGGCGGCGGCGACAGTTCCCTCGAGCCGGTGGCCGCCGCGGACGATCATCTTCTCCATCGCTGGTCCTCGCTCCGTCCCTGGTCGAGGCGTCGGTGCCAGGCTGGCCCGACTTGAAGTATCGAATCATCCGGACTACTTACTCCGTCCCGCGTCGTTTGGAGGGTGCCACGGAGATCCTTCGCTCCGCTCGTTCCTCGCTCTGCTCAGGATGACACGGTTTTAACGTGTCCATCGAAGAGTAACGGACGACTAACCGCCCGTGCGGCGCGCGGAGACGACGCGCGCGTGTCCGGCGTAGTCGAAGATCGTCGGCAGCAGCTCGTACTCCCCGCGCTTTGCGATCATGTCCCGCACGGCAGACTCCTGGGCGGCGCCGATCTCGAGAATGAGCTGTCCGCCCGGCCGGAGGTAGCGCGCCGCCTGAGCGATGATCTGGCCGACCACCTCGAGCCCGGTCGGGCCGCCGTCGAGCGCCGCGTGTGGTTCGTGATCGCGCACACCGATCGGCAGTTGGGCGATCTGGTCGTGCGGGATGTACGGCGGGTTACTCAGGACGAAATCGACCTGCGTGCCCGCGGCCAGCGGCTCGAACAGATGCCCCCGCAGGAATTCAATTCGGTCTGCCACGCCGTGGCGCTCAGCATTTCGCCGCGCGACGGCGAGGGCCTCGGGACTTGTATCGGTCGCGAAGAATCTCGCGGATGCCAGCTGGTGCTCCGCCGCCACGGCCAGATTGCCTGACCCGGTGCCGACATCCAGCCCGACCACGCCGTCACGCGGCTTGGCCAAGCGGAGAAACTCGAGCACGACGAACTCCGAGTCGGGCCGCGGGATGAGCACCGCGCGGTTGACCTCGAAGTCGAGCGAAAAGAACTCCTTGTGGCCGACCAGGTACGCTACCGGCGCCCCCTGCGCCCGCTGCTGCACCAGGCCGCGAAACGCCACGCGCACGGCATCGCCGGGCACCTCGTCAAAACGCGTGTACAGGGCAATCCGCTCACAGCCCAGCGCGTGAGCGAGCAGCACCTCGGCGTCCAACCGCGGCGATTCGGACGCGTGGCCCCCGAGATACGTCGTCGTCCAGCTCAGCAGCCGGGCAATCGTCCAGGGTTCGGTCGGGAGCTCTGGCACGCGGTCCCTCGTCTCACTCGGGCGGCGGCAGCTCGTCTCCGTTGGTGGCCCGCAGCAGCGATTCGACCACCTCGTCGAGGTTCCCGGCGATGATGTTGTCCAGGTGGTACAGGTTCAGTCCGATGCGGTGATCGGTCAAACGGTTCTGCGGGAAGTTGTAGGTGCGGATGCGCTCGGAGCGGTCGCCGGATCCGATCTGGCTGCGCCGTTCGCTGGCGCGCTGGGCCCGTTCCTTCTCGATACGTTGCTCGTAGATACGCGAGCGGAGCACGCGGAGCGCCTTGGCCTTGTTCTTGTGCTGGCTCTTCTCGTCGCGGCAGTTCACGACTATCCCCGACGGCGTGTGCGTGATGCGCACACCGCTCTCTGTCTTGTTCTGATGTTGGCCGCCGGGCCCGCCCGATCTCATGGTCTCGATGTCCAGATCTTCCGGGCGGATCTCGACATCGACCTCGGTCGGCTCGGGCAACACGGCGACGGTAGCGGCCGAGGTATGGATGCGCCCCTGGGCCTCGGTCTCCGGCACGCGCTGCACGCGGTGCCCGCCGCGCTCGAACTGGAGCTCCTGGTAGACGCCGTCGCCGGAAAGCGAGAAGATGGCCTCACGAAACCCGGCGCGTTCGGTCGGGCTGATGCTCATGGGCTCGACTTTCCACCCCTTCTTCGCCGCGTAGCGCGTGTACATGCTATAGAGATCGCGCGCAAACAGCGCCGCCTCTTCGCCCCCGGTGCCGGCCCGGATCTCCATGATCAGGCTGTTCGTGTCCGCCATATCGCCGCCGGACAAGCCGCGGCGCAGCTCGCTCCAGAGCTCGACCCGCCGCTTCTGGAGTGATTCGAGCTCGGACTCCAGGTAGCCGCGCATCTCGGCGTCCACTTCCCCCACGACCATCCGCCGGGTCGCCCGCGACTGCTGCGTGGCCTCCTTGTACTGCCGGTACTTGTTGGCCACCTTGGCCAGCCGGCCATGCTCGCGCATGACGGCGGCGAAGCGTGCAGCGTCCGCCGCCAGCTCGGGGTTGAACATCTGCGCCTCGAGCTCTTCGAAGCGCACCAGTTTCTTTTCCAGTTCCTCGATCATCGCGTTGCCCGCTCGGGGCGTAAAAGAAGGCAGCTCGACGCGCGGGCGCCGAGCTGCCTCGGAATAGTTTGCGGGAGCTACTTGGCCTTCGCCGCCGTCTCCTCTTTCGCCGGCGCCGCCTCGCGTTGGGCCGCCCGGCGTGCCTCCCAGTCGTACTTGCGCTGGAACTTCTCTAC
>JBGPMX010000530.1:0-4237 GCA_041487215.1 Planctomycetia bacterium
CCCGTGCGAATGCTCGGCGGCCGAGAAGCCGTAGCAGGCTTGGTTTGGCGAGCCGCCGGCATTATGCCGGCGGTCTTCGGGGACAAATCGGCGGGGATAAACCCCGCCGCTCGCTTCAAGCAAAACGGAAGCGCACGCCATGCGGAACGTGCGGTACTCCTGGTACTTCATCCCGGTCTGCCTGATCGCCGCGTGCCTGGGCGCGCACCCGGCGCGCGCCGAGGTGCACGTCGAAGACCTGAAGATCGGCTTCGGGCTTTCGGCGACCGGTGAGGAGGGCAACTACAAGGTGGGCGACTGGGCTCCCGCTCGGGTCCGGCTCCGCACCGATCCGGAGGCACTCGACGGCGTGCTCGAGCTGAGCACGGCGGACAGCGATGACGTGCAAACGCACTTCAAACACCGGGTGCACCTGGCGGCGAACGAGACCGTGGAGTTCCGCACGTTCGTGAAGACCGGGAAGATGGTCAGCGCGATCACCGTGCGGGTCATTGACGATGCCGGGAAGACGCGGGACAAAAAGGAGTTCGATTCCGGGGCAGGGGACTTCGCGCTGCCGTCGCCGCAGAACGTCATGCTTCTGGTCACCCTGGGGCGTCCGGCGGGCCTCACGCTCGAGGAAATCGGCCGGCGTCCCGGCTTCCCGCGCGACAGTTTCCGCGTCGCGTTCGCCGAATCGCCGCGCGACCTGCCCGCGCGCTGGTTCGGCTACGACGCCGTGGACCAGCTGATCCTCTGCACCGATAATCCGGAGCTCATCGAGAACCTGGACATCGCCGCGCAGGGGGCGATCGAGGCGTGGGTGCGCCACGGCGGGCACCTGGTCGTCTCGCTGGGCAGCGCCGGACAGCGGGTCGCCGCCAGCTTCCTGGGGCCGATGCTCCCGGCGGATATCGACGGAGCCGAGTCGGTCACGCAGCTGCGCGAGCTGGAGAGCTACGTCGGGTCGAGCAGCCCGTTGCGTGTGCAGGGGGCGCTCAGCGTGCCCCGCTTCGCCAACGTGCGCGGGCGCATCCTGGTCGGACCCGGCGATCGACCGCTCGCCGTGCAAGGCCCCTACGGCCTCGGCACCGTGACCGCCATCGGTCTGGACGTGAACCGCGAGCCCTTCGCCTCGTGGGAGGCCCGCACGGACTTCTGGCTCAAGCTACTCGCCATCCGCAAGCGACCCGCCCAGGCGCCCGGTTCCGCAGGCGGACTGAATCAGTCCCCCTGGAACGATTTCAGCTCGCACCTCCGCCAGCAGCTCGAGCACTTCTCGGGCATCTCGCTGGTGCCGTTCCAGTGGGTCGCTTTCTTCATCTTCCTGTATATCCTGCTGATCGGGCCGGTGGACTACTGGCTGGTGAAAAAGGTATTCCGCCGCATGGAGCTCACGTGGCTCACGTTTCCGGCGCTTGTGATCGGCGTCAGCCTCGCGGCCTACTTTGCCGCATACTGGCTCAAGGGGGACGAACTCCGTATCAACAAGCTGGACGTCGTGGACGTAGACAGTGGAACGGGCACACTGCGTGGGACCAGCTGGATCGCACTCTTCAGCCCGCAGATCCAGACGTACACGGTGGGCCTCGTGCCGGAGTTCGCGACACAGCCGGAACCGTCCGACCGCACGGCGGCGCCGCCGGTAATGGTCTCGTGGCTGGGACTGGCCGAGAACACCATCGGGGGCATGGGCCGGCAGGGGGGCATCGGGCTGTTCCAGAAGGGCTACGCCTTCGGGCCGGACGCCCAGACCCTGGTGGACGTTCCGGTTCAGGTCTGGTCCATCAAGGGATTCAGCGGGCGCTGGCACGGCAGGGCAGGGGCCACGCTGGAGGCGAAACTCGAATCCTTGGGAACGGACTGGCTACGCGGTACGGTGCGGAACTCGCTCGCCGTGCCGCTCGAGGACGCGACGCTCGTGTTCGGCCGCTGGGCTTACCCGCTCGGAACCATCCCGCCCGGCGGCACGGAATCGCTGGAGACGCACAACCGCGAGGACCTGCACGGCCACCTGGCGCGCCGCGCCGCGCCGTACGTCGGGCGATCCGGAGGCGGCACGCCGGGTGCCGCAGCCGCAGGCGACGACCCGTTCCGACCGGACGACCTGGCGTTTATCATGATGTTCCACGCCCGGCTGCTCCAGGCAGGCGACTACCCGGCGAACGACTACTTCGGCGACATCGATCTCAGCGAGCAGCTCGACTACAACCGGGCGATCCTGGTCGCACGCGTGCCGGCGAGCGGCAGCGAGCTCCGGCTGAACGATCACGCGGCGGGTGGGGCCGTGCACGAGCACACGCTGCTCCGTGTCGTGATGCCCGTGGCGGCCGGCGCGCCGGCTCCCTATATCGAGCGTCCCAAGCTCTAGCAGCCCTTGGAAACTGGTAGCTGAACTCGCCAGAGTTCAGAAGACTTGTAGCTGGACTCGCCAGAGTTCAGAAAAGTCTGAATTCTGGCGAATCCAGCTACATCCAGACGATCGCTCCGCACGAACAGAGGCTTCTCAATAGCTGCGAACGTTCCGGGCAGGAACCGAACGGCCTATGATCGAAACGCACGACCTCACGAAGATGTACGGCGAGCTCTACGCCCTGAAACGGCTCGATCTCAAGCTGGAGCAGGGGGACGTCTACGGCTTCATCGGCCCCAACGGGGCCGGCAAGACGACGACCATGCGGATCCTCGCCACCCTGCTCAACCCCTCCTGGGGCGAGGCGACCGTCTGCGGCTACTCGATTTACACCGGTGCCAAAGAAATCCGCCGGCTGATCGGCTACATGCCCGACTTCTTCGGCGTGTACGACGACATGAAGGTGATCGAGTACCTCGAGTTCTTCGCGGCCGCCTACCGCATCAAGGGGCCGCAGCGGCGCAAGCTCTGCGAGGACGTGCTTGAGCTTGTCGACCTCACCTACAAGCGGGATGCGCTCGTCACCAGCCTATCACGCGGCATGACGCAACGGCTCGGCCTGGCTCGGGTGCTGCTGCACGACCCCCAGGTCCTGCTGCTCGACGAACCCGCGAGCGGCCTCGACCCGCGTGCGCGCATCGAAATTCGCGGCCTGCTCAAGGAGCTGCGCAAGATGGGCAAGACCATTCTGGTGTCGAGCCACATCCTGCCGGAGCTCGCCGATATCTGTAACAAGATCGGCATCATCGAGCGGGGCGAGTTGCTGGTCAACGGCGCGGTCAGCGATGTGATGAAAAAGGTCCGGACCAAGGTAGTGCTCAACATCAGCGTCGCGGACCGCACGGACGGGGCAGGAGAGCTGCTGTCGGGCGACGCCCGCGTCGAGAGCGTAGAATGCGAGGACGGCATCCTGGTCGTCACGCTCAAGGACCAGTCGCCTGATTACAGCTACATCCCCTCGCTGCTCATCGAAAACGGCTATCGTCTCACGCTGTTCAAAGAGAAAGAGATGAACCTCGAGATCGCCTTCATGCACCTCACCAAGGGGCAAGTCCAGTAGGGCTTGGGAGATACGAATAGGACACGCCCGGTTCCTGGTTTGGGTGGCACGCCCCGGAGTCTTCGAAGGGCGTGTTCTTGCCAGGGCATCCGCACGCCCCTCGCAAAGCCTCGGGGACGTGCCACCCCACTTCACCGACACAGATTAGGACACTACCAGTTCCCGCGTTTTCTTGACCCATCCGCGAAACGGCGCGACAATCGTGTGTTCAAATCATCGAGCCGGAGACGCACTGAATGCTGGCCCGTCTGGTGCCGCTCGGCGAGGGGCCCTCGATCTCGATCGATCGCTCGATCCTCCTGATCGGCCGCCATCCCGACTGCGACGTGCGGGTTCGTTCCCCCAAGGTCTCGCGGCGTCATTGCCTGCTCGCCCTGGTTTCCGATCGCCTGGTGATCCGCGATCTCGCGAGCACGAACGGCGTGCGCGTCAACGGCAAGCGCGTGCAGGAGAGCGCGCTCGTGCCGCGCGACGAGGTAACGATCGGCGACGTGCGCTTCCAGCTCGTGGTGGACGGGAGCGTCGAGCCGGAGCAGGGGGGGAAGGAACCGCGGCTGGCGCCGAGTGCCGCGGCCGACCCGCCGCCGCGGCCGGCCGGCGCGAGCGGCCCGGCGAGCGAAGACGAGGAGGAAGCGACCGACCAGGACTCGGACGAGTCTTCCGCCGAGTACTCGCCGGACGGCACGAGCCCCTAGAGGAACGTTGAATTGTTGAATTGTTGAATTGTTGAATTGTTGAATTGTTGAATTGTTGAATTGTTGAATTGTTGAATTGTTGAATTGGCG
>JBGPMX010000531.1:0-4232 GCA_041487215.1 Planctomycetia bacterium
AGCTTGAGCTTGCGCACCTCGGTCTCCACATCGAGCGACGAGCCGGGCTCGTCCAGGATCTCGACCGTGAGCGAGCGGTCGTAGTCGTAGCGCTCGAGCTGCGAGAGCAGCTTGCCGTACTCGACCAGCCCCTGGCCGATCTGGACCTGCTTCTGGTTCGGGGCCGTGCCCGAATCGCGCAGCTGCACGTGCTGCACGTACGGCATCACGTCGCCGAAATCCTTGTTCTGCCACGGCCCGTTGATGTAGTGGCTGGGATCGAGCGTCAGCCCCAGACCGGGCACCGCCTGGCAGAGCGCCACCGCGGTGGCGGGGTCCTGGGCCAGCCGGCCCACGTGGTTCTCAATCGCCAGCGTGATCCCCTCGCCGGTCGTGAGCGCACAGAGCTCGCGCAGGCGATTCACCTCGGCGGCGAAGTCGCTGCCGACGGGGGCGGTCGGGATCGTTATGCACGTCACCGTGAGTATCTTCGCGACGCGGCACACCGCCCGGAGCTGCCGCGTGTGCTCGGCGTTATCGGCACTGCTCTCCAGGTACAAGGACGATGCGGTCAGGCTGGGTCCCATGCGGATCTTGCGCAGCGCCGCCGCCGGGTCCGCCACCAGCTCGGCGGGGTGCAAGTGATTGCCGCCCTCCACCAGGGCCAGCTCCACCTTGGAGAACTCGAGATCCGCGATGCGGCGCAGCGCCACGTCGAGCGGCCGAGACGCGAAGCAGAGGGTCGAACAGGCGATGTGCAACGGAAGGCTCCTTCCTTTCCCAGCAAAGCTCAAAAATCAGAATTGTACCGGCCAGGACAGTGTTGTCTACGTTGTCTACAATGCCTGGTTCCATGGACACCATCGTGATCCGGATCGGCGGCCTGCACGCGGGTTACCTGGGCCCGTACGGCAACGCCTGGATCGAGACGCCACACTGGGATCGCTTCGCCGCCGCGGCGCTGACGTTCGACCAGTGCCTGGCCGAGCACGCCGCGCTCGCACGCGCGGCACGCAGTGGCGCCGAGCACGCACCTACTGGTCAACCCCGCGAGACCGGCTCGAGGCTCGCCGAGCGACTCCGCGCGCACGGCGTCCGCACCGTGCTCATCCGGGATCCCTCGTGTTCGGCGGGCGCCGGCGCCGCCGACGAACCCGCGTTCGATGAGGTGATCCGGCCGCCCGGCGCGGCGGCACGAGGTGCCGGCCCGCTCTTCCAAGCGGGCGCCGAATGGTTGCGCAGCGATCGGCCGCCGGGCCCCTCGTTCCTCTTTCTCGATGCACACGGCGCCCACCCACCGTGGCAGCCGGCCGAGTCGTACCGCGCACGCTACGAAGTGCCCGCGTCCCCCGACCCGTCCGGCGCAAGGGGTCGAGCCGACGACAAGCCGGAAGAGACGATCGACGCGGGACCGAGCCGCGTCCCGGCGCCCGATGACCCCGCCGTCCGCGCCGCGCGCACCCTGTACGCGGCAACCGTCACGCAGCTCGATGACGAGCTCGGCACGTTCCTGGACGCACTCACGCAGAGCGACGCCTGGGACAACACGATGCTCCTCCTCACGAGCGACTATGGCCAGCCACTCGGCGAGCACGGCGTCGTCGGCACCGACCCGATCAGGCTCTACGAAGAGCTCGTCCGTGTGCCGCTCGTCGTACGGTTGCCCGGCGTCTCCGGACCGTCGAGCCGCAGCCGGGCGCTGGTCACGGTCGCCGACCTGGAAGCTACCGTGCTGGAGATGCTCGGTCTGCCCATCCCCGCGGACGCCGAGGGGCGCAGCCTTCTGCCGATCGCCCGGTCCGAGCACCGCGAAGTGCGCGAGTTCGCGTGCCTGCATGTCGCCGGCGTCGCCTCGGCGCTGCGGACAACCCAGTGGCACCTCATCCTGCCCGTCGCCTCGCCCGCCGGTGCGGAACCCGAGCTGTACGCGAAGCCCGAGGACCGCTGGGAGCAGAACAACCTCGCGCGGCAGTGCCCCGAGGTGGTCGCGGAACTCGAAGCGAAGCTTCGCGCGGCGGAGCCCCCGCCGGGCTCGTAGCCGCTGCGCGCTCGTTCGGCGCCGCCTGCCCGGCCCTGCCCGCGCCGTGGACCGAAGGGCTCCCCGCCCCCCAACGCCTCGGGGCACGCTCGCTGAGGCGGCGACTGTGATCCATGTCGCTATAGCCATTTTACTGTTTTGTCTATTCTTCCTGATTTAACGCTCTCCGCCAAGTTCGCCTGGATCAGTTCAGCAAGATTTGTCGATAGTGAGAGTTATGCCGAGATCCCGCGTAAGAGGTGCGCTGCGCGTGTTGAAATGCAGAAACGTGAGTACCGCGCGAGGCGGTGGAGCCGGGCTGCGGGCGTTGGTCGTCTCGATGGTCGCCCTGCTGATCGCTTCGGCCGCTTGGCCGGCGGCCTCGGCCGCTGAGGGCGAACCGCCGACCCGGCTGCTCCGCGTGGTGCTGCGCGCGGATTGGTCGAATCCGACGGACGCTCCCTGGTCCGGGGCTTTGCGCATCAGTGCGGGGCGCGTGGTTTCCGCGCGCGCGCTGGCGTTGGGAAACGGCTTGTGCCGGGTCCTGCCCGGAACGGATGCGGCGGCGGTGCGTTTCACGAGCCCCGGTCTCTCCGCGCGGTGTGGTCTGGAGGTAGTTGTCGAGGCGCCGCCGCAGGCGCAGGTGGAGTTGGCGATTGACGATCACCGGCTCGAGACGCGCTTGAGCGAGCTCCTGCAGGGGACCGTGTCGAGCATGGGCTGGACCGGGTCCGCCCGGCTGCGGCGCGACCCGGATGACATGCTGCGGCTCACGGTCGATCGCCCGCACCTCGTGTTCGCTCCCGGCGAGGAAACGAACATCGATCTCGAGTTCAACCTGCTGTCCGACCGGCCGCGCAGCGTGCCCACGCGGCTGGGGGTGGAGCTGCGTCATACCCGCGCGGCGGAATCGCTCGCCGAGCACGAGAGCGTGACGCTGCCCACGAACGCGGACACGCCGCTGCGGCGCCGCATCCGGGTGCGCATGCCCGAAGACGAGGGACCGTACGAGCTGCTCGTGCGCGCGGAGCCGGCCGGTTTCAAGCCGGTGGTTCGCTCGCTGGCGTTCGTGGTGATCCGCCCCGTGGCGACGCCCGCCGACCCGGCGGCGGACCCGGCCGGGCAACTGGTCCAGGAGATCGACCCGTCCGCCGCGACACCGGCCGCGCGCTGGTACTCGACGCGCCGCCTGCTGAGCCGCACCGGGCGGATCGGCCAGTTCCTCTGGAGCAGCATCCGGCACCCGTTTGGCGGACCGGATCGCGTGGTGGAACTGCCTGCCAACGTCTACCGGCTGAACGTTCCGCATCCGGGGACGCCGCACCTGCTGAGTATTGAGTACACGGATGATGGGGCCACGCTGGTGGCGGCTTCGATCCGTGACATGGATCTCGCGGGACGCTTGGCCGGCGCGCCGCTCACCACCGGGGTGCGGTCGGCGGAAGGGTTCGGGGCGAGCGGCTCGGTAACGAACCAGGTCGTATTCTGGCCGCAGACGTCGAACCCCGCGGTCGAGGTCTACGTCGAGGGCGCTTCCGCGGGCGCGGTGCTCAAGAAAGTGCGTCTCTACGAGTTTCCACGCGGGCTGCCGCCGCTCGAGATCGCCGAACCGGCGGGGCCGCGCCGGCTGTTCGGCGTTTGCGTGGATGACCCGAGCGCCGGGCAGGCGCTGGGGGGGTCGCGTGTCGCCGACCCGAAGACGGGACTGCCGCTGGCCGACTGGCGCACCTTCTGGGAATCGGCCGATCACCTGGTCGCGTACGCGCGTTACGCGGGTTACAACTGCGTCGCGGCCACGGTGGTGGGCCACGGCGGCGCCGCGTACCCGACGGCGCTGCTGCCGCCGAGCTCGGTGCTGGGCGCCCCATCCGATCTGGCCTCCGGGCCCTGCCCCGACCTGGTCGAGCTGCTCATGCGGCTGTGCGACCGAGGTGGGCTGGACGCCATGCCGGCCCTGCGCTTCGACGGCACGATCCCGGCGCTCGAGGCGCAGCGGGACGCGGGCGAGCTCCAAGAGAGCGGCATCCTGCTCGTTTCGCGCGACGGCACGTGCTGGCGCGATCGCCCGGCGCGCGGCGGCATGCCATGCCGTTACAACCCGCTGCACCCCGCGGTGCAATCGGCCATGCTCGACGTTGTCCGCGAGTTCGTGGCGCGGTATGCGGACCACGCCTCCTTCCGTACGCTGGCGCTCGATCTCGCCTCGGACAGCCACCTGACTCTGCCCGGCGTCGAA
>JBGPMX010000532.1:0-4228 GCA_041487215.1 Planctomycetia bacterium
GCCCTGGGCGCTGATCGTGGGGAGCGTGTTCGGGTTCGTGGCCGGCTTTTACCACCTGATTCGGACTGTTACCCCGCCGACTAGGAAGCAGTGACGCACAAGCTGCTCGGGTTCGCCGCCATCCTGATTGCTCTCTGGGCCCTGCTGGTCTTGCCCGCGGCGGCCGTCGCGACCGGTGCCGCCCTCGACGCGACGGCCGCCGCGCTGGCTTGCGGCGTGCCCGCGCTCGGCAGCCTTGCCTTCTGCCGGTCGGCTGCCGCGACGACGCCGATGGGTCAGGTGACCGTCCTGCTCGCGGCGATGCTCGTCCGCATGAGCGTATCGCTGGCCGCCGGCATGACGCTCTACTGGGGTCTGGACCGTTTTGCGACCCACGGCTTCTTGATCTGGCTGGCGGTCTTCTA
Organism: Planctomycetia bacterium; assembly: GCA_041487215.1. Taxonomy (GTDB): domain Bacteria; phylum Planctomycetota; class Planctomycetia; order JALXBF01; family JBGPMX01; genus JBGPMX01. The sequence goes on from JBGPMX010000532.1 coordinate 405, forward strand.
CGTCGTCGATCTCTTTGCCGAAGTCGGTGTTCTGAGCCGGATGATAGGGAGCGAAGCGTCGAATCATGGCGGCTGAGCACAGCCTATTCAGTCACGTGAAGGACTCCAGCGTCTGGGAGTTCTTGCCCAGCCTTGGGCTCGAGGCGCGTCTGCCCAAGCTGGTGTCCATGGCGCCGGACAGCCCGCTGCTGCCGTACGTCGGCATGAACGGCTGGGCCGGACCGGGCATCTACGTGACCAAGTTCATGCTGCTGGAGCTGGTGGCCGCCGCGCTCTGCATCGGGGTGTTCATCCCGATGGCGCGCCGGGCCCGCCTGGACCTTGTGCCCGGCGGCCGGGCGCACAACTTTTTCGAGGCGATCCTGCTCTTCATCCGGGACCAGATCGCCCGGCCGTCGATCGGTGCACACCATGCCGGCCACTTCGTGCCGTACCTCTGGACGGCGTTCTTCTTCGTGCTGTTCGCCAACCTGCTGGGCATGCTGCCGTTCAGCGGTTCGCCCACCGGCGCGATCGGCTGCACCGCCGCGCTGGCTCTGGCCACGCTCGGCGTCGGCGTGTCGAGCGGCATGCACGCGATGGGGGTGGCCGGCTTCTTCAAGAGCCTGATCCCGCACCTGGACGTGCCGGGCGTGCTGCTGGTAGTGCTCGTGCCGATGATGTTCGTCATCGAGGTGGCCGGCTTGCTCATCCGGCACATCGTGCTCAGCGTGCGTCTGTTCGCGAACATGTTCGCCGGGCACACCGTGCTCGCCGTCATCCTGGGGTTCATTGTGGCCAAGGAGGTGATGTCCACCGGACTGGTGTATCTGGTGGCGCCGGCCGCGGTGATCGGGGTGGTGGCGCTGAGCCTGCTCGAGCTTTTTGTGGCGTTTCTCCAGGCGTATATCTTCACGTTTTTGTCGGCCCTGTTCATCGGCATGCTGGTGCACCCGCAGCACTGAGGCCGCGGTTCGGGGGGCGACAGCCGCGCGGGCGGCATGGAGCAGTCTTGGGGCCGGTTGTGCTGCCGGCGGGCAGGCCGGCGATTTTTGCGAAAACGGCGTTCCAGAGGTCCGATTCACAGTTGCGGGGCAAGGAGTGATTTCAGTGAGCACGGTATTACGAGTGGTGATTCTGGCTGCGGTGGTCCTGGGGACGCTGGCGACGCCGACGATGGCGCAGGGGCCCGCGCCGGCCGGACAGGGCTGGCAGCTGATCAGCATCAGCGGGGCGCTTGGCGCCGCCATCACGATCATCGGCGCCGGCTACGGCATCGGCCGTCTGGCGTCGTCGGCGGTCGAGAGCATGGCGCGGCAGCCCGAGGTGGCGGGCAACATCCAGACCGCCATGATCATCGCCGCGGCGCTGATCGAGGGCGTGACGTTCTTCGCGCTGATCATCTGCATCATCAAAGGCTGAGCCAGGCACCATGCTCCGAACCACCCGGCTCGTTCTCACAATAATGTTGTGTGCCGCCTGGGCCCTGGGGCCCGGCACGCGGGCGCGCGCCCAGGAGCACGGGGCGGCCGACGCGGATCACGCCGCGGCAGCCGCCACGCACGGCGCCGCCACGGAAAACCCCATCGAGCTCAAGGCGGACCTGGGCGTCTGGACGCTCGTCGTCTTCGTGATCCTGCTCATCGTGCTGCGCCGCTTCGCGTGGGGACCGCTTGTCGAATCGCTCGACGCACGCGAGAAGCACGTCCGCGAAGCGGTGCGCGCGGCCGAGTGCGCACGCGACGAGGCGGCGCGGCTGGTCGCCGAGCACGAGCGCAAGCTGGCCGGGGCGCAGAACGAGGTGCGCGCGATCCTGGACGAGGCACGCCGCGACGCGCAGCAAACCCAGGCCGATATCCTCAAGCAGGCGCAGGCCGAGGCCCAGAGCACGCGCGAGCGGGCGAAACGCGAGATCGAGCAGGCACGCGACCAGGCGCTCAAGGAGCTCTTCGAGCGGTCCGGAGAAATCGCCACGCAGATCGCCGCGCGCATCATCCGCCGCAACCTCCAACCCCAGGACCAACGCGAACTCGTGCAGCAAGCGCTGAACGAGCTGTCGAGCAAGAATTGATGGCGACGCCTGCGGCCCCCCCGCAACCACTGAAGCTCCACCCTACCGTGCTGGATATCAGCGCCGTGCGGATCACGCGCGTCTACGCCCAGGCCCTCTACGGCGCGGCCGCCGCCGCGGGCCAGCTCGACGACGTGCTCGAAGAATACGAAGCACTCGTGCGCGACGTGGTCACACCCCATCCCGAGCTGGAACGCCTGCTCGACTCCGCCGTGATCAGCCGGCGCGAGCGCCAGGCCACGCTGCGCCGCCTGTTCGAGGGCCGCGTCAGCCTGACCTTGCTCAATTACCTGCTGGTCCTGAACAGCCACGGGCGGATGAGCCTGGTCCGCCCCGTGCTCGAGCAGCTCCGGGCGATCCACAACGAACGGACCGGTCGCGTGCCGGTCGTGGTTTGCGTCGCCGTCGAGCTCGACGCCACGCTGACCGATGCGCTGCGCGGCCGCCTGCGTGACGTGATCGGCGGAGAGCCCCTCCTCGACGTCCGCGTCGATCCCACCCTGCTGGGCGGGCTGGTCGTGCGCGTGGGGGACACCGTGTATGATGCCTCGATCAAGACCAAGCTGCGCCGCCTGCGCGAGCTGCTAGACCAGAGAGCCATTCATGAGATTCAGAGCCGACGAGATCAGTTCAGTACTCCAGCGTGAGATCGAGCAGCACCAGGCCCAGATGGAAGTGAGCGAGGTGGGCCGGGTCATCGAGGTCGGGGACGGCATCGCCCGCGTCTACGGGCTGTCGGACGCGATGGCCGGTGAGATGGTCGCGTTCCAGAACGGCGCGCGCGGCCAGGTGTTCAACCTCGAAGAGAGCTCGGTGGGCGTCATCATCCTCGGTGACTTCCTGGAGATCTCCGAGGGGGACGAGGTGCGCAGTACCGGCCAGCTGCTGCGCGTGCCGGTGGGCGAGTCGCTCATCGGCCGCGTCGTCGACCCGCTCGGAGAACCCATCGACGACCGCGGACCCATCGTCACCCCGCACAGCCGGCTGGTCGAGTCCCCCGCGCCGGGCATCGCAGAGCGCAAGCCGGTGGACGTGCCACTCCAGACCGGCATCAAGGCGGTCGACGCCATGACGCCCATCGGACGCGGCCAGCGCGAGCTCATCATCGGCGATCGCAAGACCGGCAAGACCGCCCTGGCGCTGGACACCATCATCAACCAGCGCGAGGAGAACGTGATCTGCGTCTACGTGGCCATCGGGCAGAAAGAGTCGTCCGTCGCCCAGGTGGTCGAGACGCTGCGCCGCCATGGCGCCATGGACTACACGATCGTGGTCGTCGCGTCGTCGAGCGACCCGGCACCACTCCAGTACATCGCGCCGTACGCGGGCTGCGCCATGGCCGAGTACTACGTGTACGAGCAGGGGCGCGACACGCTCTGCGTCTACGACGACCTTTCCAAGCAGGCCGTCGCCTACCGCCAGCTGTCGCTGCTCATGCGCCGGCCGCCCGGCCGCGAGGCGTTCCCCGGCGATATCTTTTACTGCCACTCCCGGTTGCTCGAACGCTCCGCTCGCCTCTCGCCCGAGCGCGGAGGCGGGTCGCTCACCGCCCTGCCCATCATCGAGACGCTCGAGGGGGAGGTGTCTGCCTATATCCCCACCAACGTGATTTCGATCACCGACGGGCAGATTTACCTGGTCCCGGAGCTCTTCTTCTCGGGCGTGCGGCCGGCCATCGACGTTGGCATCAGCGTGTCACGCGTCGGCGGCAAAGCCCAGATCCCCGCCATGAAGAAGGTCGCCGGCAGCCTGCGGCTCGACCTGGCCGCCTTCC
>JBGPMX010000533.1:0-4222 GCA_041487215.1 Planctomycetia bacterium
CGACCAAACACCTGGATGCCATCACGCACACCGCGGCCGCGACGCTCGACGTGCTCTTCCGCCACGTCGATCTGGTTCACTACCACGCGATCGGTCCGGCGGCGTTGGCCCCCATGGCGCGGCTCGCCGGGCTGCCGGCCGTGGTGACGGTGCACGGCCTGGACTGGCAGCGCGCCAAATGGGGCCGGTTCGCGCGGCGCTGCCTGCGCTTCGGGGAGCGTACCGCGGCGCGATGGGCGAGCCGGCTGGTCGTCGTGTCCGAACCGCTCCGCGAGCATTTCGCGTCGGCGTACGGTGTCGCAAGCAGGTTCATCCCGAACGGCGTGGTGCCGCCGCCGTTCCGTCCCGCCGAGCGCATTCAGCGCTGGAATCTGCAGAGCCGCGGCTACGTCTTGGCCGTGGCACGCCTGGTTCCGGAGAAGGGGCTGCACCACCTGATCGAGGCGTTCGCCGGGCTTGCCAGCGAGCTGAAGCTGGTGATCGCGGGAAGCGGCGGGCTGGACTCCGGCTACGAAGCGCGGCTACGCAAGGCCGCGGGGCCGCACGTCGTGTTCACCGGCAACGCGGACCGCGAGCTCGTGGCCGAATTGTATTCGCACGCGCTCCTCTTCGTGCTTCCCTCGGAGATCGAGGGGATGTCGATCGCGCTGCTCGAGGCGATGAGCTCGGGGCTGCCGGTTCTGGTCAGCGACATCCCCGAGAACGCCTGTGTGGTGCGCGATGCGGGATTCACGTTCCGTGACCGGGACGCCGGCGACCTGCGCCGCGCGCTCGCGGCGGCACTCGCCGCACCGGGCGCGCTCGCCGAGCGCGGCCGGCGTGCCCGGGTCGAAGCCGGCCGCTACCGCTGGTCGCGCGTGGCGACGGACCTCGAGGAGGTGTACCGCTCCGCCGTGTCCGGCGCGGGCCGTGACCCGGCTCCGAGCGAGCCGCGCGGCCTGGCGCGCGAAAGTGCCGGGACGCCCGCGATGGCAGGCCCGATCCGCTAGTGCCCTCAGTACGCGCCGCGGCAGCTCAGGACAGAGAGTGGGGTTCGAACCAGAAGTGTGAGGTCCAGCCGGAGGCTCTGGCGATCGATGTACCACAAGTCCATGCGGACCCACTGCTCGAAGCCAATCTCGCTGCGTCCGCTCACCTGCCAGAGGCACGTCAGACCCGGCTTGACGCACAGCCGGCGCAGCTGCCAGTTCTCATACCTCAGCACTTCGGATTCGAGCGGGGGCCGAGGCCCCACCAGCGACATATCGCCACGCAGCACGTTGATCAGCTGCGGCAGCTCGTCGATGCTCAGCTTGCGCAAGAGGGCGCCGAACCGAGTGATCCGCGGATCGCGGCGGTTCTTGAAGATCGGGCCGCGGTGCTCGTTCTCCACCGCATGCTGAACTCGCTCGGCATCCAGCACCATGGTGCGGAACTTGTATAGCGTGAACAGCCGGCCACAGGCTCCCACGCGTGGCTGGCGAAAGAGCGGCCTGCCCCGCGTCGTGACGCACAGGATCAGGAACGCGGTGAGCGTGATCGGCAGCGAGAGCACGACGAGGACCAGGCCGCCGGCGATGTCCAGCAGGCGCTTCAGTCGCGTGTAAAGGCGCGACGGATTGCCCCCCGCCGGGACCTCCCAGTAACGCAGCTTGCCCGCGAAGTGCGGCCGGGGATGCCGCCGCCGCTCGCTCAGCGGCCATGCCCTCGGCTCGACCCGGGCCGGTGCCCCGGCAACGCTTGCGGTCTGGATCGCCACTTGCGCCTTCCCCCTTGAGGAAACGAGTCGAAGCGACGATCGCCATGGCTCTGCAAAGTGGGTACCGCACGCATGGCTTGTGCAAGAAGCGGCTTTCGGGCGCCGCGCAACCACTCCAGCCGCGCACACCGGCACGACACGCCCACGGCGGCGGTGGCCCACTGACAACGCGATGACATCGTTTGTTGCCCGCCGGCAACATGATGTGCCGGGGTGCATCCGTTGAGCTTTCCGCACACGCGGCCGGTTCGCCGCGGCGAATGTGTGATAGCCTTTGTTACCGCATCTCGTCCGAACTCCTCTCTTCACGCGGTTCGCGATGGCCGAAACGAACCAACGATCCACATCCACGCGCTGGCTCGAGCCGGAGACGCTCGCCCAATCCGTGGGCATCGCCCTGGTCATGACCTGCCTTTCGCGCGGCGCCGGCTTGCTGCGCAGCATCGTGTTCGCCCGCCTCATGGCACGCGCGGAGCTCGGCAGCTGGGCGATCACCAACAACACGATGCAGCTCCTCTCCGTCGTTCTCGTGCTCGGCATTCCCGGCGGCATTTGCCGGTACGTCGAGCGCTATCAGAACGCGGGCCGCCTGCGCTCGTTCCTGAAGCAGGTGTCGGCAGTCTGCGTGGGGATCGCGCTGGTGGCGTGCCTGGCGGGCATCGTCCTCTGCCGGCCGCTCGCCCGGGTCATCTTCGAAGACCCGCGCCTGACCGTGCTCACCGTGCTCACATGCCTGGGTACGCTCAGCCTCGTCGCACTCAACACCCTGCAGGGTATCTTGCAGGGCCTGCGCGTTTACCGCATCAATGCGTGGCTGCTCGTCTTCCAGTCGGTCGGTTTCGCACTGGTCGGCAGCCTCATGCTCTGGTTGTGGCGGCCCGATGCCGTGGCCGGTGCAACCGCTTTCCTGGTCGTCTGCGTGCTGGTCACCGCCCTGCCCGCCTGGCTGCTCTGGCGCAGGCTGCCGGGCGATGCATCGGTTCGCGGCGCGGCGTTCTCTACCGGCACGTGGCGCAGCATTTTGGGCTATTCGCTGGGCACGTGGGGCACCGGCAGCCTGACCATGCTCTGGCGGGTATTCGACCGCTACATGCTCATTCACACGGACACCCTGGGCGCGACCGCGTGCTTGCAGGAGATTGGCAGCTACCACATCGTCGAGAACATCACGGGCCCGCTGCTCGCGCTGGGCGGCATGATCAGCGTGCTGGTTCTGCCCCACGCCGTGCACCTCTGGGAGGCCAGGCGTGACCGCGAGGCGGGCGATCTCATCCAGCTGGCAACCAAGCTGACCGTACTGGGCCTCACCGCTGCGGCGGCCGGGCTGGTGGTGCTGAAACGCTGGGTGCTCCTGGGCATCTTCGGCGACGCCAGCCCGGAGAGCGGCGAGATCCTGGAGTTGGTGCTGGCCGCGAATATCGTGGTGGCAAGCCATTCCGTGCTGCGCTCGTACCTGCTCTGCCGCGAGCGGGCTTTCTCGGTGACGGTCGTCTGGGCGGGCGGCCTGCTGTTGAACTTCCTGCTCAATCTGGTGCTCATCCCCGCCATGCACCTGAAGGGAGCGACGATCGCATCGCTCGTCAGTGCCTGCTTCTCCACGGCCGTGGTGATGGCGCTGACGCACCGCGCCGGCATGCGGGTGTCGCGCAGCACCTGGCTGGTGTGCGCGCTGCCGCTGGCGCTCTTGGCTCCGCCGCTGGTCATGCTCGCTGCGCTCGCGTCCGCCTCGATCGGCCTGCTCACGAGTGACTGGCTGCTCTCCGGGGATGATAAGCGCCGCATCAACATGGCGCTGGCCGACCGAGTGCTGCGCCGCCGCAGCCCCGCCGGCACCGCGACCGCGTGAACGCACTCATCGGCACGAACGAAGCTCTATGAACGATCGCGTAGCCAAGCAGCAGACGAGACCAGGCCGGGCAGGCGCCGCGCCGGGACCGGTCCGAGTCGCCTTCGTCACCACGTCCATGGGCGTTGGCGGCGCCGAGCGCCTGCTGGTCGAGCTGATCCGGCGCATGGATCGCACGCACTACGAGCCCATCCTGCTCTGCCTCAAGGAGCTCGATGTGCTCGGCGAGCAGCTAGCGCGGGCCGGTGTGCGGGCCTACGCGCAGCTTTCTCGACACCGTGGCGACATGAGCGTGCTCGCCCGGCTCACCAGGATCCTGCGCCGCGAACGAGCGGCGGTGGTCTGTACCGTCGGTACCGGCGGCGATCGCTCGTTCTTGGGCCGGCTGGGCGCCCGCTGTGCGGGCGTGCCGGTGATCGTTTCCTGCCCCCACTCCATGGGTGTCCCCGACCGATTCGAGCCTCCCAACCGGCTGCTCGGCGCAATTACGGACGCTTATGTCGCCGTCGCACGTCTTCAGAAGCAGTATCTGGTGCGCGGCGAAGGACTGCCCCCCAACAAGATCCACGTCGTCCACAACGGGGTGGACGTCGAACAGTTCGCGCCGGGAGTTCACGACCGCGAGGCGCTCGCCCTGC
>JBGPMX010000534.1:0-4210 GCA_041487215.1 Planctomycetia bacterium
AAAGTGCGGCGCGAGCTGCTCGAGCGTGAGCACCATCGTGAGTGGGGCGAGCGGCGACTGACGGACCGCAAGCTGCTCCAGGTGGCGCCGCAGCTCGAGCGACGCCGCCGCCGACCCCTCGGGATTCATCAGCGACTTGACCAGCTCTTGCACACGTTCGACGTCCTCGGCCGAGAGCACCCCGTTCGCTTCGGCGGGGCCGCCATACGCCGCCCGCGACGCGGCGGCGCCGTGCGCACGCGCCCACCAGGAATAGCCGGCGTAGCCGGCCAGCGCGAGCGCCGCGATCATGCCCGACAGCGCCGCCCATGCCACCAGCCCCCAGAACCGATTCTTTTGCGGACGCATGGCTCCCTCCATGGAACATGCCTGGGTCTTGTCGGTCGCCGCGTTCGATCCTTGCACGACGGACCACCTTGTCCATGATGGTGGGATAGACAAACGGTCCACCGTAGCCCATGCCGAGCCCGAGCAGCCGAATTGGGAAGGCGGGGTATCTTACGCGCCGAGCCGATTTGCACAAGCCGAGAGTTGTTCGTTACCGGCGGGGTCCGGAGACCCACGCCGAACGATGGCCCGGAATTGCGCGGCAGTTACGCGTCGTAGCGGATCAGGCTGAAGACGTCGCCGGGGGCCAGCTTGCCGCGGCCGCTCAGGAAGGCCAGCTCGATCAGGAAGGCGCAGCCGGCCACGGTCGCGCCCGCCTGCTGCACCAGATCCTGGCACGCCTTCATGGTGCCGCCGGTCGCGAGCACGTCATCGATGAGCAGCACGCGATGGCCCGCCCCGAACCCGTCCTGATGCACCTCGACGGTGTCCGTGCCGTACTCCAGTTCGTACTCGAGTGAGTGCACCTGGTACGGCAGCTTGCCGCGCTTGCGGATCGGCACGAAACCGGCACCGAGTTCCAGGGCCAGCGGAGCGGCGAAGATGAACCCCCGCGCCTCGGCCGCCGCCACGTAGTCCACCGCCTGGCCCCGGTAATGCTGCGCGAGCAGCTCGATCGTGGCACGGAACGCGCCCGCATCGGCGAGCAGCGGCGTGATGTCCCGGAAAAGGATGCCGGGCTTCGGGAAGTCGGGGATGTCGCGGATGTACTTCGCCAGGTCGACCTGTGCCGCGGTGCTCGTGCCCGTGTGCATGTGATCCATCGATGCCGCGTACCAAGGGAACGGGAGGGCGAACGGGTGGTGTGTACGTGTTCCCTTATACCCGCCCCGGTGCGGCTGTCCAACTCGAAATCGGCGGCTCGACACGCTCGGTATCTCGGACACGGCAAGCCCCTTCGCGCTGGGTGGAGACGCGGGCGGCACCGGGCGATCGCCGCGCACACGCGGCTGCGCCGCTGACGCGATCGCCGCACCGCGACGCGCCGACCGCTTGGGAAAGTGCAGGAGTTCTTTGATGTTCATGCCACCGAAGCAGGATCAGGGGTCAGGGGTCAGGAATAAGGAATCAACCATCCGGAGTTAGGAGTGAGGCGGTGTGGTCAGGCAGTCAGGACCAGGCGCGCCGGCTTCGAAATCGTCCGCGATTACCGCGTCCCTGACCGCTGACGACCGACGCCGGAACCCTGACCCCTGAACTCCAACTTCTCACTCGCCGCTCAGGCTCACGGAGAGCTTGCCTAGCGCCTCGCTCTCGATCTGGCGAACGCGTTCGCGGGTCAGGCCGAGCGTTAGGCCGATCTCCTTGAGCGTCTTGGGATCCTGGTCGTCCAGCCCGAAGCGCATGCGCAGCACGGTCGCTTCGCGGCGGTCCATCGTCTCGAGCAGCTTGAAGACATGCTCGAGGTCGTCGGATTCGACGAGCACGTCGTCCGGGCTCTTCGCCCGTTCGTCCATGACCATCTCGCCGAGGCTCCAGCCATTGTCGAGTTGGTCGGTCTGCGGGGTGGAGCTGTAGATGCGGATGGCTTTTTTGATAATGCCGAGCTTCTTGCGGGGCAGCTCGAGGTGGCAGGCAATCTCCTCGGGGGTCGGGGCGCGGCCGAGCTGGTCCTGGAGAAGCGTGGTGGCGCGGCGCCACTTCGAGAGCAGTTCGACCATGTAGGCCGGGATGCGGATGGTCTTGGCGGTATTCACCAGGGCCCGCTTGATGGACTGCTTGATCCAATAGCTGGCGTAGGTGGAGAACCGCGTGTCCATCGTGGGGTCGAAGCCCTCGACCGCGCGGAGCAGGCCCAGGTTCCCCTCTTCGATGAGGTCTTGGAGCGCGAGCCCTTTGCCGGCGTAGCCGCGCGCGATGTTCACGACCAGCCGGAGGTTGGCGCGCACCATCTGATCACGCGCCGCCTGATCTCCGTCGCCAATGCGGTACGCGAGATCCTTCTCCTGCTGGGCGGTGAGCAGGGGCGTCTCATTGATCTCGCGCAAATAGGTTTCGAGCGGCGACTGGACGGCGGCGCCGCGGACACGACGAGTTTTCTGGGGCATGGGAGGCAGGAACCGTGGGGGCAGAACAGTCGGTAGGGCGTGCGGCGGGACCGGGCTTCTTGCCCGGCGGGGGGCGGCACGCCGGGTTTTAACCCGGCGGGTTGCGAGCCGGCACGGCGAAAGTGCGTCCGTTGCCTTTCGGAGAAGGACCGTTCCGGGTCCTTTCCGACATTCAATATCGGCGGTGGGCCGCGCCCACCTGACGTGAAGCTGGCGAAGGCGCGGCAGCAGCGGCCGGGCGTGCGGCGTCTAGCGTTTGAGCATGCCGACCCGACTACGCCGCATCTGCGGCCTTTGTCGCGCTGGGCGGCATGTCGCAGCGCAGCCCCAGCGGGGCCCTGGCCGAGTTCGCTTGCCGTTCACGCCTTCCGCCGTCGCGGGCCCCGCGCCCCCGCGCCCATGGATCATCCGGGGGTGAGCGACCCTCACCCTGCATTGCTAACGGTACCGGTGCCTCTTCCCTGTTGCGGGCAACGCGACGTGGCGGGCGTTGATTTCCCGGCGGTCCGTCAAGCGGTGCCATGGGCCGAGGTTCTTCGCCTGCTCGGTTTCGTTGCCGTGCACCGCAGAGTCGTTGAACAGAGAAGAGGAACCCGTAGTCTGTCCTCGCTTCCCCACTGGAATCTCCGAAGACATATTTTGGTTGCGGCCAAGCGCAGCAAGGCCGCGCTGGCCTCTCCCACGGCCATCTGCAAATGAATCATCCGGGCTAGCACAGGGGGAAGCTGACGACTCAGCCGGCGGCGGCAACGCGCGGCAACGGGCCGGCCGGGGCCGCAGGCTCTTCGAGCGACGCGAGCACGCCGTCGAGGATGCCGAGCGCGATCGCCACGTGCTCGGCTGTGATGCAGAGCGGCGGGCTGAAGCGGAGCGTCCGGTCACCGCAACCGAGCAGCAGCAGGCCGCGTTCGAACGCCTGCTGGACGATCCGGTCACGCCACGCGCCGGCGGCCTCCGTCGATCCGACCGGAGCCACCACATCGGCCCCGACCATGAGGCCCAGGCCGCGCACTTCGCCCAGCAACGCATGCCGCCCGGCCAGGCCACGCAGGCCCGCCATCAGCTCGGCGCCGCGCACACGAGCGTTCGGCATGTACTCGCGCTCGACCAGGTCCAACGTGACGAGCGCCGCCCGGCAGCTCACCGGGTTGCCGCCGAACGTCGACGCGTGGCTGCCACGCTGCCAGTCCATGATCTTGGCGGAAGCGATGATCGCCCCCAGCGGCATGCCGCTGGCAATCCCCTTCGCCAGGCAGACGATGTCCGGCTGCACTCCCCAGTGCTCCATCGCAAACATCCGCCCCGTCCGCCCCACGCCCGACTGCACTTCGTCGGCGACCAGCAGGATCCCGTGGCGATCACACAGCGCGCGGAGCCGAGGGTGGAAGTCTGCCGGGGGCACGATGTAGCCCCCTTCGCCCTGGATCGGCTCCACGAAGATCGCAGCCACCTCGTCCGGCGGTGCGATGTGGCGGAACAGCTTCTGCTCGATCGCGTCGCAATCACCGTAGGGAACGTGGTGGATTTCGGGTACCAGCGGCTCGAAGCCGCGGCGGTGCTGGAGCTTGGATCCGGACAGCGACATGGCGCCGAAAGTGCGGCCGTGAAAGGCGCCGTAGAACGCGACCACGCGCTGCCGGCCCGTGTGGTAGCGGGCGAGCTTGAGCGCGGCCTCGACCGCTTCGGCCCCCGAGTTCGTGAAGAAGACCTTCTTCGGGTCGCCGCCGGGGGCGAGCCGGGCCAGCCGCTCCGCCAAATCGATCTGCGGCTCGTAG
>JBGPMX010000535.1:0-4209 GCA_041487215.1 Planctomycetia bacterium
ATCGAGGCGAACCGCCGCCATCCCGGCCGGGTCTTTTACGACAACGCCATCATGGGCGTGCAGCTGATCGAGGAGGCACGCCGCGCCGGGGTCGCCGAGTTCGTGATCGTCGGCACCGTCTGCTCCGACCCCAAGCTCACCGCCGTGCCGTTCCGCGAAGAGGACCTATGGAAAGGGTATCCCGAGGAGACCAACGCGCCGTACGGGCTGGCAAAAAAAATGCTGCTCGTCCAGGCCGAGGCCTACCGCCGGCAGTACGGGTTCAACGCGGTCTCGCTCCTGCCCGTGAACCTCTATGGGCCCGGGGACAACTTCGATCCCACGTCGAGCCACGTCATCCCGGCACTCATCCGCAAGGCGATCGAGGCGCGTGAGGCCGGCCGCTCCTGGGTCGACGTGTGGGGGACGGGAAACGCGTCGCGCGAGTTCCTTTTCGTACGCGACGCCGCGCGGGCGATCGTGCTGGCCGCGGATCGGTATAACGACTCGGAGCCGGTGAATATCGGCTCGGGGCAGGAGATCACGGTCCGGTCGCTCGCCGAGCTCATCGCGGCGCTGTGCGGCTTCCGCGGCGCGATCCGCTGGGACGCGAGCAGGCCGGACGGCCAGCCGCGTCGCTGCCTGGACACCGCGCGGGCCGCGAAAGCGTTCGGCTTTAAGGCACGCACCTCGCTCCGAGACGGGCTCGCCGCAACGATCGCCTGGTACGAGGCGATCCGTGCGGCACGCGCCCAACCGGGGCTCCCCACCGCGGACGAACGCTCGGAGCCCGAGCGCCGCGCGGGGTGAAGAAGCAGGACGGGACCCTAACGAGATGATCACCCAGGCAAAATCGAACGCGGCTTGGGGGCATGCGGCGCCGCTGGCGGGTCGGCCGCCGGCCGGGTCCGCCGAATGGTGCAGAATCATCCGGCCGAGCACGGGCTGGCGTGCCGTCGACCTGAGCGAGCTCTGGCGCTATCGCGAGCTGCTCTACTTCCTGACCTGGCGCGACATCAAGGTGCGCTACAAGCAGACGCTGCTCGGCGCCGCCTGGGCCGTCTTCCAGCCGCTCCTGACCATGGTCGTGTTCACGCTGTTCTTTCGGAAGCTGGCCAAGATCCCCTGCGACGGGCCTTATCCGTTATTTAGCTATGCTGCCCTGCTGCCCTGGACCTATTTCGCGAACGCGGTGACGAGCGCCAGCAACAGCCTGGTGGGCAGCTCGAACCTGATCACGAAGGTCTATTTTCCGCGAGTTCTTGTGCCGGCCTCGGCGGTTCTCGCCGGCCTGGTCGATTACGCGATCGCGCTGGTGGTCCTTCTCTCACTCATGTTCTGGTATCGCCTGGTGCCTTCGCCGTGGATTGCTCTGACGCTTCCGTTGCTGACCCTGCTTACCGTCGGGCTCGCGCTGGGACTCGGCCTGTGGCTAAGCGCGCTCAACGCGCGCTACCGCGACGTGCGCTACGCGGTGCCGTTCGCGCTCCAGCTCTGGATGTTCATTACGCCGGTCGTGTACCCGCTTCGGCTGGTCCCGGCCGCATACCGCTGGGTGGTGGCCATGAACCCCATGGCCGGAATCATCGAGGCTTTTCGCGCGGCCGTGCTGGGCGGAGCCTGCGACCGTGCTTATTTGGGCGTCAGCGTACTGGCCGTGGCGCTCCTTGTTACCACGGGCCTCTTCTACTTTCGCCGCCTCGAGCGGACGTTCGCCGACGTGATCTAAGTGTCCACCTTTGCGATTCAGGTTGAGGGTCTTTCCAAGCGGTATCGCATCGGAGCGTGCCGGCAGGGCTACTCCACGCTGCGCGAGACGCTAAGCGGGCTGGGGGGTGCGGTTTTCCGTCGGCTTCGCGCCGCACCACGCCGGTCCCACGCCGGCGATGCGGCGCAACCGGACAGCACCGTATGGGCTCTGCGCGACGTCGGCTTCGACGTTCGCAGCGGCGAGGTCGTCGGCATCATCGGCCACAACGGATCCGGTAAAAGCACGCTGCTCAAGATCCTGTCATGCATTACCGAGCCCACCGCCGGGTGCGCGACGACCTGCGGCCGAGTGGGTTCGCTGCTCGAAGTCGGCACCGGGTTTCACCCCGAGCTCACCGGCCGCGAGAACATCTACCTGAACGGCGCGATCCTGGGGATGCGGCGCTGCGAGATCGGCCGCCGGCTCGACGAGATCGTGGCGTTCGCGGAGATCGAGCGGTTCCTGGAAACACCCGTCAAGCGCTACTCTAGCGGTATGTACGTCCGGCTCGCGTTCGCGGTGGCCGCCCACCTGGACCCGGATATTCTGCTCGTCGATGAGGTGCTGGCGGTCGGCGACGCCCCGTTCCAGAAGAAGTGCCTGCGGCGGATCGGCGAGTCCACGCGAGCGGGGCGGACCGTGGTTCTCGTGAGCCATCACATGGGCGCGATCCATCGCCTCTGCGACCGCGTGCTCTGGCTCGCCGGCGGACAAGTCGTGATGCACGGTGCGCCGGAGGACGTGGTCAGCCGGTACCTGGCGGGAAGTGCCGGCAACCGGGCCGAGCAGAGCTGGGACAAGGGGGTCGCGAACGATGCCGCGGCGGAGCTCCGCGTGCTGGCCGTGCGCGTGCTGGATGCGCACGCAGCCATCGCGGGCCATCTCGACATCCGCCGCCCTTTCTTCCTGGAAGTTTGCTACCGCATCATTCGGCCGCTGCCGCACTGCCGCGTGGGGTTCCTGGTGCACACCGCCGACGGCACGCCGGTCTGCGAGGTGTACGACACGGACGGCGACGTGTACCCGGCCGCGCGCGCGCCCGGCTGCTACGCGACCCGGTGCGCCGTGCCCGGCCACCTGCTCAACGCCGGATCGTACGTCGTGTCGGTGAACGCCGGGATTCCGAACGTCAAGAACCTGGCCTTCATCGAAGCCGCCGTGACGTTCAGCATCGAGGATACCGACCCGGCCGGCTTCCACATGGACGGCAGCCGCAAGGGGGTGCTGCGGCCTCGGCTGACGTGGACTTCCGCCGCCGCTTAGGGCCCGCGATCTTGATCAGCCTGCGCTCCGCGTTCCGGTTTGCCACCCGCCCCTGGCGCGAGCGCCTGGCGGCGCACTACACCGCGCTTGTCTCCGCGGATGCCGGCCTGACGCCGATCCACCAGGCGGAGGCGGAAGATGCCTTCCTGGTCGGCTATCCGAAGTCGGGCAACACCTGGCTCCAGACCCTGATGGCCGGGGCCTTCTGCGGCGTGAACCCGAGGCTCGCGCCGGACGCGCTCGTTCAGGAGCTGGTGCCCGACGTGCACGCGAAGCAGTTTTACCGCCGCTACGGCACGCCGACGTTCTTCAAGTCACACCACCTGCCGAGACCGGAATACCGCCGCGTCGTCTACCTGCTGCGCGACGGGCGCGACGTGATGGTTTCGTACTTTCACCACCTGGCCGCGTTGGGGGGCTGTCACCCGGATGCGCTCGAGATCGTGCGCACCGGCCGCCACCTGTTCCCGTGCAAGTGGCACGAGCACGTCCGCGCCTGGTTGGGCAACCCGTACGGGGCGTCGATGATGGTCGTGCGATACGAGGACCTGCGGCGCTCGACGGGCGAGGTCCTCCGCGCCCTCTGCCGCTTTCTGGGCCTGGTGCGCGACGACACGCTGCTCGATGCGGTCGTCGCGCAGGCCAGTTTCGAGAGCATGCGCGAGAGGGAGCGCAGCTCCGGGTGGGAAGCGACCTGCTGGCCCAGGGATCGCGCGTTCGTACGCCGCGGCGTCGTGGGGAGTCACCGGGATGAGATGGACGCTGCTGTGCTCGAAGCCTTCCTGCGCGACGCCCGGCCGGTGCTGACGCAGGCGGGCTACCTGTGTGGCGAGCCGTCGGACGGGGACGAGCGGCGCACGAGTGCCGCACTGAGGTCCGCATCGTGACTGCCTGCTCAACGCGCTCGGCCGGCTGGCCGCGCCGCCTGGGGGCCGGGCTGGGCCGCTGGCTGCTCGGCGAGCGCCGTGGCGGTCGCCGCCGCGTGCGTTACGGCGACCGCGTTTTCGTGTGTGATGCGCAACATCACCTGCCGGCAATCCTGGCGGCGCTGCCGGACTTCGGCCGCAATCTGGCCGACGTCGTGCTCTGCCTGGGCCGCGACGCCCCGCGGGTGATCGATATCGGCGCCAACATCGGGGACACGGCACTGCTGCTGGCGCGGTTCGCTTCCGGAGCCCACCTGCTGTGCATCGAGGGGGATCCGCGTTTCCTGGGCG
>JBGPMX010000536.1:0-4199 GCA_041487215.1 Planctomycetia bacterium
CGCTATGCGACGCTGCTCGAGTCGGCGGCCGGACGGCGGGCGGCGTGAACGGCATGCCCGGATCGTCCGGCTCTGCGCGCTTCGGACCCCAGGCTCCCGGTGAGCGAGTACCCGCGCGACGCCTGGCGGTTGCCGACAAGATATCGCCGACCGCCTGGCTCCTCGCTCTGGCCATCGTGCTCTGCACCCTGGAGGGAGCCGGCCGGAAATGGCTCGTGCCCGACTCGCCGCCGTCGGTGCAGGCCGTCTTCTACTTCTCGAAGGACGTGGTGTTGCTCGCCGCCGCCCTGGCCGCCTCGCATTACCGCTCGTATTCGGTGCAGGTTCGTCAGTTCCGCCAGGCGCTCCTGGTCACCACGGGACTTGTTTGCGTGGCCGCGCTGCTGAGCTTGCCGGGCGCGACGCTGGTGGGGGGTGCGCTCTCCGTCCGGTCGATGGTGGTGATCCCGTGGCTGGCATTATTCATTGCTCCGGGCCTGAGATCGCTGCGGGACCTGGAGCTCATCGTCTGGACAGTTGGTGTGCTCGGCATCGGCATCGCGGTGCTCGGTGTCGCGCAGTTCCATTTGCCTGCGAATCACGTTCTGAACCAGCAACCGGAATCCAGCGCATACGCCACGGTGGCCATGGGGCGCGTACGGGCGTCCGGCACGTTCGCGTTCATCAGCGGCATGGGCAGCATAGCGCTGGGGGCGACCTGGGCGGGGACGTACCTGCTCCTCAAGCGACCCGGGCAGAAGGCCGGTTACGCGTTTATCCTGGCCGGGCTCGTTTGCGCGATGGCGGCGTTGTCGCGATCCGGCTTCTTCTTCTCGGTGGCCCTGTTTGGTTCCTCGCTGCTGTTGTCCCGCACCGGGGCGAAGTCGGGCCTGCTCCTCGCGCTGATCATGCTGCTGACGTGGCTGGCCAGATCGGACGAGGCGCGCAACGACCGCGAGGTAGGGATCCTGACTGGGATCATCGCGCGGCAGGCGACTTCGGATTCCGTGTTGCAGCGTGCCTGGGGCATGGGGATCGATCTGTACGGCGCCTTTGCGTATTCGCCGCTTGGCAAGGGCATCGGCACGGGGCAGCAGGGGGAAGGGGCGGCGCAGAGCGCGGTGCGCTACTACGTCGGGTACGAGACTGAGATGGCGCGGATCGTGGGCGAGATCGGCGTGCTCGGGCTGCTCGGCGTCGCCACCTGCCGCATCTCGATCACGCTGCTGCTCTGGAATGCCATAGTCCGCGGACAGCCCCAGCCGACCCCGTTCGATCACCTCCGCAAGGTCTCGCTGGTTGCGATCGGCATACCGTTTATGTCGAACACCTGCTTCAACCACGTGGCGTGTGCGTTCGCCTGGATCACGGCCGCGGTGGCTCTGGCCACGTTCGAGATCAGTACGCGCCAGCAGGGGATGCGGCGGCCTCATTTCGGCGGCCTGGGGCTCGCGGCCGGCACGCGTACGGGGGATAGGCCATCATGATTCCCCATCGAACCCGGCGTCTCTACTTCACGGTCTGCTCCGTACCCATGCGGCTGAACCACTGGCGCTACCGCCTGTTCGCGGCGCCGCGCTGCGGCCTGCGCGTGCACCTGGGTTGCGGCCGCAGGGCCTACCTCCCCGGCTGGATGAACGTGGACGCGAACGTGCTCACCGCACGGCCCGACCTCTGGATCAATCTTCTGCATGGCCTGCCGTTCCGCGCGGGAAGCGTGGAGTTGTTCTACACGAACCAGGTGCTCGAGCACGTGCCGGAACAGGCTCTGCCCGGTCTGCTCGCCGAGATGTTCCGCTGCCTGGGCGTGGGAGGCGGAGTGCGTATCGGGGTGCCGCACGCCGGGAACGCGTACCGCATGTACGCGGCGGGCCGTGCCGATTGGTTCGGCCGGTTCCCAAGCCAGCGGCAAAGCCTGGGCGGCCGCTGTGCGAACTTCTTGCTCTGCGGGAATGAACACCTCGGGCTGCTCGACTTCTCTTACCTCGAGGAGCTGCTCACGGCGGCCGGTTTCAGCGACGTACGCGAGTGCCTGCCCTGCCGCGAGTCGCGGTTCGTCTCCAACGAGGTGCTGAAGCTCGAAGAGGAATCGGACTTCGAGACGCCGCACGTGCTCATTGTGGAGGCCACGAAGCGGCGGCTTGCTGCGGGCCCGCACCGCGGCGTGACGGCTGGCTGGGTTGCGGCGGAAGCGCGGAACGGAAGTGAATGCGAGACTCGAACGAGCTAGCTACGGGACAGGAGGCAGGCTGCGGCACCGCTGCGTCGACGCGGTGCGGCACTCGGCCCTCGGAACATGGGCCGGCGGTGCGGCACGCACTGGCAGCTGCCGCGCTATTCGTCTGCATCCAGCTGCCCGGTCTCGACCGCCTGCCCGCCTTTGGCGGCGATGAGGTGTACTACGCCGAGCCGGGCTTTAACCTGGCGAGCCGGGGCCGTTTCGCAGTCCCCAGCTGGGGAAGCGTGCGCGGCTTTGACCGTATCTTCATGGCAAACGTGCCCGGTTACCCGATCCTGCTCGCCTCGGTCTATGCGTTGTTCGGCCTCGGGGTGTGGCAGACGCGGCTGCCGGCATTGGCGGCCGGCGCGGCGAGCATCGTCTTGACCATGCGGCTGGCCCGGCGGAGCGGCGGCACGCCGCGCGCCGCGCTCGTCAGCGGCCTGCTGCTCGCCGTCAGCCCCTCGTTCGTACAGGCCTGTCGCGACGGGCGGCCGGACACGACCGCACTGTGCTTCGCCCTGGCGAGCGTCGTCTCGGTGCTCTCCACCCCGCGTTCCGGATCGCGCGCGTGGCCGCTTTTCACGGGCCTGCTGGCGGGTAGTGCCGTCATGGTCCACGTCGCGGTGGCGCCCGTGCCGCTGGCTTGCTCGGCCTTGCTCGCCCGCCGCACCGCGCGCGAAGCGAGGTGCCGCGCCCTCGCCTTCTTCGCCCTCGGCATGGCCCTTCCCTGCGTGCCCTGGATGATCCTGGCCGCCGTGCAACACGAGGCATTCCGTGACCAGTTCCTCGCTCTCTCCGCTCGAAACAGCGTGCTCGGCCAGAACCCGGTCCGGCTCCTGGTCGCGGAGCTGGTGGCGCGGTACGGCGCGGGTTATCGGCTGGCGCCCTTCTGGGCACTGCTCACCGGCTGCGTGCTCGCCGGCTGGCTGTGGTACGGCGTCGTCCGCCGCAAGATGGCGCGAGCCTGCGGCGCGGTCTGGTGCTGCCAGTTTCTCTTCTTCGCACTGGCCAAGGCCAAGGACGGCGGGGGCTACCTTGCCTACACGGAGCCGTACGTTGCCGTGCTCGCGAGCTGCCTGATGGAGCGGCTTGGGAGCGCTCACCCGATGTGGAATGAGCGCCGGGAATGGCGGGCGAAACCCGCGCTGGCTTTGGCCGCCCTGGTCATGTTGCTTGGGCTCGGCAACGGGATGGCGCTGATTGCGGGCCGCTACGGCGCGATCTGGAAGCAGTGGAGCGCGCGGGATTACGCAGCCACCGAGACGAAGCTACGCGATCTGGTGCCCGCCCATGCCCGGATCCTGGCTCATCAGTCCGCGTGGCTGGCGCTGCGCAGGCTAGGGGCCGATCCGCGCATCCTCACGCAGGGGGGGCCGGTACAGGATTTCTTCGATACCCAGTACGACCCGGAGAGCGTACGGTCGTTCGAGTGGGTCGTTCTCCAGCCGGACTATCGCCGGCCCGGCGTGGAACCGGTCTGGTCCACCGTAACGCGTGAATACGAGCTGGTCGCCGAGCTGCGGGCAGGCGACGCGCAAGCGGCGGCGCCGCTCGCCGCGCGTGATCCCTACCACTGTCTGGTGTTCCAGCGGCGCAGCGAGACGGTTCCGGCGCTCGCGCGCTCCCCGAACGGACCCGCGCTGTGAGCCGACGACCACGGCCGGTTCGCGACGCGGTGCAGGTCGCGCCCGTCTGTCCGCCTCGCGTCAAGCACTTCGCACGAGCGCTCGAAGAAGCGGGGCGGCTCCGGGCCCTTGTCACCCTTTACGCCCACCGGCCCGGCGGGTGGCTGGAGCGACTCGGCGCATGGGCCGACCGGACGACCGGGAGTGGGCTGGTGCCGCGGCTGCGCGGGCGCACCGTGGAAGGGGTCGATCCGCGCCGCTGCCGCCCGTCGATTGCAGCGGCCATGCTGTACTGCACCGGCCAGACGCTAGCGCGGTCGACGCAGCGAGCGATCGCCGCTGAGGATCGCATGTTCGCCGCCATCGACCGCCTC
>JBGPMX010000537.1:0-4189 GCA_041487215.1 Planctomycetia bacterium
CCATGGCGAGCAGGGCGCGCACGGGCAAGCTCTTCCCCGCCGCGAAACGGATTGCCAGCGCAAGAAACACCAGCGGGGCGGCGACGAGTGCCACGACGAGCGGCCAGGTCAGCTGCGCGGTGATCGAGGACCGTGCGGCTCGGGCGCCGCGCATGAGCGACAGCAGATCGAGCGTGAGCGGCCGATCAAAGTAGCGAAAGACACCGATCGCCACGACGGCGTAGAGCACGCAGCAGGCGCCGAAACCGAGGAACACCCGGTGCACCAGCCGAGCCAGCCTCGGCCGACGCCGGCCCGCGCGCACGGCGAGCTCCGCGGCGGCGCCGGCGCCCAGCGCAAACAGCACGTCGTAACGCGACGCGATCGCCAGATCGGGCAGCCAGTGCCAGCCGATCGGTTCCGCCAGGCAGGCCGCCTTGGCGGCGGTGAGGGCCGCGGCCAGCCACACCCCGGCACGGAGCGGAGACACCTGCGCCGCAGAATCAGTGACACGCAGAACGGACGGTAGGGGATCGTGCGGTGTGCTATGTTGCATCGGTCGTCGTCGGGTCGGTTTCGTAGGACGGACAATCCTGTCCGTCAACGTGCGACGGACAGGATTGTTCCGTCTACCAGCCGCTCGCCGGGTGCCTGCCACCTGTCCATCGCAGCGTGACAGAGTACTAGAGTGTACCGCCCCGAAGCACCGGCTCCCAGCCGCACGAGAAGGCAGAGAGCAGAGAGCGAAGCGCGGAGAGCCAGCACGGCCCACCGGGCCATGGGTCAGCAACTCGTAGGAGTCCACGCTTGAGCGTGCTTTGGCGCAACACGCTGAAGCGTGACCTCCAACGGTCCCCCCGCCCCACGCTTGCCCGGCTGACCGCTCTCCTCATGGGAGACCATCTCCTTTGCGCACACTTCTCCCCTCGCCCCACGGGAGCCTCTCTCATGGATCCTAGGGGCGAGCGTGGGGAGAGGGGTCGGGGGTGAGGGGCGGATTCCCGGGGTGTGGGGCACTCCGAGCCAGCGCGAACCTCCATCACGTGGCACCGATCACCTCGTCCGGGGGTCCGCGGCGTCGCGCCGTGCGTGGAACCAGCGGGCCGCCAGCCCGCCGAGCAGGGCAAACAGCAAGGCCAGCAGCGAGTGGCCGACTTGCTCGAAGTCTTCCAGCGACGGCGTGGCACGCACGCCCCACACCGTGTTGGAGACGTTGACGAATCTTCCGTTTCCGAGATTGCGGTAGAGCGCGTTGGCTGGGCTGCCCACGTTCGTGACGACCACATCCTCCCATCCGTCTCGGGACGCTTCGTAGGTGACCAATCCTGTGCCAACGTCGATGTGGGCGGCTGTGGTGTTGCCGGCACTCGTGAACAGCAAGTTTGGTGTGGAACCGTTGTCGACATAGAGATCCGGCAGGCCGTCCCCGTCGAGATCCACGACGCCCGCTCCGCGGCCGAGGGCAACGGACACGAGGTTCGCTGCCGTGCCGGCCGGCGGCAACTTCTGGTGCAGGTAGGCAATCAACCGGGTGGTGACGAGACGCGGCTTGACGCTGGAGTTGAACCACGGGCCGAACACAAGAAGCAGGTACGCCCAGCCGAACAGCGCGAACCCGACCCAAAACGCCCGACTCGCCGAGCGGCGGAAAAGGGCGCCCAGCACGGCGCCCAGGAGCAGGACGAGCGCGCGGCTGAACGCCGCGCTGGCCCAAAGCTCGGAGGCGTAGCGCAGGGCGGCACAAGCGACGCCGATCGCGAGAACAGCGGTGAGCAATGCCGCGAGAGAGAACCGCACGCGCCATCTTGACATGACAATTCTCCACGCACCCCGTTAGGAGCGTATTGTGCCCCCCGCGGCGTGGTCCCCAAGCCAGGAGTCAGGCGGCAGGCGGCAGCGGTCAGGAATCAGAGGTCAGAGGTCGGCAGTCGTGTCAGCAGTCATTCATAAGTCGTACGTCGTTTTTGTCATCCTGAGCCAGCGAGGAACGAGCAGCGAAGGATCTCGCTGCTTCCCAGAGGGGTTGCGGTCCCCTCGCCCCCCCGCTCATGGAGCATGTGCGGAATCACGGCTCCTGCGTCCCCGTAGCGGCCGAAGTCCGGCGCGGCACCATGAGGTTCACGGTGAGCACCTGCACGACCTCGCCGAGCTCATTACGGGTTTCGCTGCGGATCGTTGCCACCCCGCGGTCCGGACGAGATCGCGACGGGCGGAGTTCGAGGATCTCGCTCTCGACGTGCAGGATAGCGCCCGGGCGCGTCGGCCGTGGCCAGCTGATTTCTCCGCCGGCCCCGATAATGCCGCCCGCAATCGGCAATCCGCTTCCCACCAAGAGACGCATGGTCACGGCCGCCGTGTGCCAACCGCTCGCGACCAACCCCCCGAACAGCGACTGCTTCGCCGCCTCGGCATCGACATGAAACGGTTGCGGGTCGAACTGTTTCGCGAACGTCTTGATGTCGTCTTCGCCCATCCGGTGCGTGCCGCTGGTAAACCGTTGTCCGACGCGCAGGTCGTCGAGGTAGAGGAGCTCTGTCGTGCCAGGCTGATCCGGGTTCGCCATGGCATGCGGCTCATCGTGCACGCCATTCGGCGACCGCGCCGGTCGGGCGCACGCCCTTGTCGTATGGCGGCGGCATGCGCCAGGCGCCGTGAAAGACCAGCACGAGCGATTCCAGCTCGTCGCCCTCGAGCTCCGCGAACCCCTCGGCCGCCGACCAACCGTGACTGAGCTTGTTGTCGTACGCGTGCGTCGCGGCCCACTTGCCTTGCAATCGTACTCGTACCCGCTCTCCCGCCACGGATTCGACCGTTGCCGAGAGCTCGGCGACCTCCGCCTCGTCGGGATGCGGCATGGTCGATTGGTCGCTGCTGGGCGACAGCACGCGAGCGAACTGGCGCGCCACGGATTCCTGCAGCGTCCACCGCGTGCCGACCGTGCGGCGCGGCGGGCGGAACGCCGACCACTCGCTGGCGCTGAGCTCGATCGTATCGATCACCGGTGGGCCGTCCGGTGCGAGCTTCCCGTCCCACATCCACAGGCTCTCGGCGTCCGCGGCCTCGGGCGCCGCCTCGCGACCGCCGCCGCGGATGTAGCGGCTGTACACGGCCAGTGACACGCGTCCGGCATCGCTGCGGCCGACGCCGCGGTGTGCCAGCGGCTGGCTGGCCGGGGCATCGCGCGGCGCGATCGGCCCCGCCGCGCTGCGCGCCGCGTCGATCGAGTCCAGCACTTCCCGCGACCAGGCCTTCGGGTCCTTCACCTCGTGATGCGCCGCCAGCACCTTGCCCTCGGGCGACACGATCCATATGCCCTGGTACTGGTCCTTCTGTCGTTGCACCGACCGGAAGAGCTCGCCGTCCGGTCCTTGGGACGCGCGGACCTTGTAGAGGTTGACGGCGACGGGGACGAAGGAGGCCGAGACCTGGCGGATGACGTCGTCATCGGACAGTGGGCCCGCACGGAGCCCTGCGGCGTAGCCTCAGCAGCGCTCGAGCGGATCGTCGCCCGTGACCCAGAGGAAGATGGGCCGCTCTTCCTCGCGCGCGACGCGCTCGGCTTCGGCCAGGTCGAGCAGCCACGGGATGCGCTGCCACTTGAGCTCGTCGGCCGCCGGCTTGATCACCTCGGCACGCTCGGCGAACGCCGCTTGCGGCGGGGCAGCCGCCGGTCCGAGAGCCAGAACGAGAACTGGGTGGAGCAGGAGCGCGCTGAAGTGGGGCATGGGTGCGGATCCTTTCGTAGCGGCTGGTCGGGTCCCGACTATACTAACTTGCCCGATGGCGACACAAGCGGATGGCGCTTGACCGCCGTGGTAGGGAAGCGTTGGATCCCCATCGGAGTGGGCGATAGGGCAGGGTAGAATCGAGCAGGCGCGAGAGTGGCGGAATTGGCAGACGCGCAGGACTTAGGATCCAATCTCAGCTCGCCCCGCACTTCTCACCGTAAGTCGCATCACATCACCAAGTAGCTTGTTTTACAGCACAATTTAGGCACTAGGCGATACGTCCCCACGTTGGTAGCATACGGTGTCAAACGGTATTTTTCGGGATTGTCACACACCTGGAGGGTGACCCAGGAGGTGACACCTGGAAAGCCCGCCGCTCAAGGACACTCAACATGCCGCGCAAACCGCCGCCGAACCAAGCAACGAAGGCGGAACAGCGCCGTTGGGGGGACACATTGATCACAGAGCATTTGCGTGAAGTA
>JBGPMX010000538.1:0-4187 GCA_041487215.1 Planctomycetia bacterium
CGCGTGTCGTGGTCATCGTATGGCCCGGCGCCGCGGGCTGTCAACCTGACCTGTTGACCGGGTGACCTGTTGGCCTGTTGACCGGGTGACCGGGTGACCGGGTGACCGGGTGACCGGGTGACCGGGCCGGACCCGGGAGCAGATGTTTAATCCCTACCCCGATCGTAACCAAAGCGTAGCACGATCGGGGCGGGCGCCGGAGCTGACGCATGGCGTAGCCGTGCCTGGCGCGGACGCCGCTGGCGTGGCGGTCAAACGACTGAACCCGCGACGCTCAAGACGACAGCAGCGCCGTGTCCTGGTCCGCTGTGTCCGCACGCGCGGCGGCCTCGAGCGCGATTCGAGTGGCGCGGCGGTCGGCGAAGTAGTATGCCATCCCGAGCACCGCGATCAGGATCTGCATGCCGCGGTAGGCCAGCATCATGAGCAGGGCCATCGACCCGCTCCAGCCGGCGAAATCGAACAGCTTCTGCATCGCCCCCTCCGCCAGCCCCAGCCCGCCCGGCGTGGCCGGGATCGCCGAGACCAGCAGCCCCAGCGGCGCCACCGTGAAATGGACCCGTGCCGGCGGCGTCTCGCCGGGCAGTGCCATGCGGGTGACCCAGAGCGACAGCACGAATCCGACGTGGCTGAGCACGCTCATGGCCAGGGTGACGAAGACCACGGTCAGGTTCGCGCGATACACCGCGACCGCTGCCAGCGCCGCCTCGGCCGCGTGCCCCACGCCCGGCAACCGCGCCAGCCGGCGCACGACGCCCGGGTGATAGAGCCAGGGCGCGAAGAGCACGAGCATCCCCAGGCAGGCAGCCACGCAGAGGCCCATCGTCCATGCGGCCAGCTGCCGCAGCGGCGCCGAGCCACGGATGTCCGCCCAGAACACGGCGACCATCAGCGCGCCCAGCAGGATCAGCGCGAACAGGCCGAGGATGCGGTCCATGACGACCGTGGCGATCGCGGCCGCCCGGCGCCGCTCGGCGCGTGCGAGCAGCACGGCTTTGACGAAGTCGCCGCCGACCGAGCCGGGGATGAGCAGGTTGAAAAAGTAACCGATGAAGCCGATGCGGAGGCAATCGCGCGGCGAGAACGCGAAGCCCTGCGCCCGCACGAGCAGCCACCATCTGAAAAAGGTGGCGAGCGTGGCGACCAGGCAGATCGCGAATCCGGCGGCCAGGAGCCACAACCGGATGGGCTCGCCCTCGAGGCGGCGGATGTCGTCCCGGTTCATCCAGACCAGGTAGGCGATCAGGCCGATGCCGAGGCTGACCTTGAACGCGTCCTTGAGGAGGCCGCGTAACGAGCGACCGGCCGGCTGCGTCATCCGTTTCCTCTCCCGAGCCACCCGTACGCCAGGCTTTCGAGCCTGACAAAGGACCGGCAGCGGCGTGCGGGTCAGGCGGAAAGCCTGACGTACCGGCTTGGTGTGGTTCAATCACGCGGCGGGGGCTTCCCCCTCGTGTCGCACCAGGCGGGGCGGGGTGACAATCGGCATGAGCGGGCGAACGCCCTCGCTCCCCTCGCGTGCCGCCTCGCGTGCCAGATTCTGGAACGCGAGCTGGCTGCGCACCGTGCGTTCGTCCGGCCCCGGCACGCGGCGCGCGTAGGCGCCGGCCGGTTCGAGCACGCGCGCCTTCACGTTGTCGCCGAGCAGGATCGGCAGGATCTCATCGGTGATGCGCGCCTTGAGCCGCGCGTCCTCGACGGGAAACATGACCTCGATGCGGCGGAAGAAGTTGCGCGGCATCCAGTCGCCGCTCGATGCGTACACCTCCGTCTGACCTCCGTTGCGGAACAGGAACACGCGCGTGTGCTCCAGGAAGCGGTCGATGATCGAGACCACGCGGATGTTCTCGCTCAACCCGGGCACGCCGGGGACGAGGCAGCAGATCCCGCGCACGATCAGATCGAGCTTCACGCCCGCTTCGCTGGCCTTGTACAGCGCCTCGATCACCGTCGGATCGACGACCGCGTTCATCTTGACGACGACGCGCCCCGGCCGCCCGGCCTCGGCGTGGCGCCGCTCGCGGTCGATCAGGTCGATCACATGCTCGAGCAGCTCGAACGGCGCCACCCAGAGCTTCTTCCAGGTGTGGCGGTGCGAGTAGCCGGTGAGCATGTTGAAAAGCTCGCTCACGTCCTCGCCGAAATCCGGCCGCGCGGTGAACAGCGCCAGGTCCGTGTAAATGCGGGCGGTTGTCGGATTGTAGTTGCCCGTCGAGAGGTGGACGTAGCGGCGGATGCCGTCGGATTCGCGGCGCACCACCAGGGCGGCCTTGCAGTGCGTCTTGAGTCCGACCAGGCCGTAGACCACGTGGACGCCGGCCTGCTCGAGCGACCGCGCCCAGACGATGTTGTTCTGCTCGTCGTACCGCGCCTTGAGCTCGACGAGCGCCGTGACCTGCTTGCCGTTCTGTGCGGCCCGGCCCAGCGCGGTGATGATCGGGCTCGGCGCGCTGGTGCGGTACAGCGTCTGTTTGATGGCGAGCACCTGCGGGTCGTCGGCGGCTCGGTCGATGAAGTCCACCACGCAGCCGAACGATTCGTAGGGGTGGTGCACGAGCACGTCCTGCTCGCGGATCACGTCGAAGATGTTCGCGCCGGCCGCGAACGGCTGCGGCACGCGCGGCATCAGCGGCTCGTCCTTGAGTGCACGGAAGCCGTCCAGGCGGTGCAGCGCCATGAGCGCCGTCAGGTCGACGGGCCCCTTCACGCGGTACATGTCGCGTGGCTCGAGCCCGAGCGCCTCGACCAGCATCTGCACGAACGGCTCGTCGGCGTCCGCCGAGATCTCGAGCCGCACCGCCTTACCGCGGATGCGCTGCCGCAGCGTCTCCTCGATCGTCTCCAGCAGATCCTCCGCTTCGTCCTCGTCAATCGTCAGGTCCATGTTCCGCGTCACGCGGAAGACCGTGTGCCCGACGACGCGAAACCCGCCGAAGAGCTCGCCCAGGTGCGCGCCGATGACGTCCTCGAGCAGCATGAAGCGGAGTCGGTCGTCCTGGCGCGGCAGGAACACCACGCGGTCGAGCACGCTCGGCACCTGGACCACCGCGAACATCCGTTGCACCCGCCCCCCGTGCTCCCCCTCGATCACCAGCGCCACGTTCAGGCTCTTGTTGTGAACATGCGGGAAGGGGTGACCGGGGTCGATGGCCAGCGGGGTCAGCACCGGGTAGACGTTCTGCGCAAAGAAGGCCTCCACGTGGCTCCGCTCGGTCTCCGAAATCGCCTCGTACGGCACCCGCTCGATGCCGTTGGCTGCGAGCCCTGGGAAAATCTCGCTCTGCACCACCCGGTACTGCTCGGCCACGAGCTCGTGCACGCGCTTGTCGATCGCCGCCAGCTGCTCGCCCGGGTCCAGCCCGTCGGCTCCGTAGTCCTGCGGTTCGAGGCCGGCGTGCAGCTGCTGCTGCAAGCCGCTCACGCGTACCTCGAAGAACTCGTCCAGGTTCGAACTGAAGATGGAGAGGAACTTGACCCGTTCCAGGAGGGGGTTCGTCGGATCGCGCGCCTCTTCGAGCACCCGCGCGTTGAACTCGAGCCAGCTCAACTCGCGGTTGATGTAGTGCTGCGGCGAATGGGCGGCGAGCAGTTCTTGTCTCATGACGGTTCCTGGCGGCCGCGCGGCTGCAACTGTTGGTAATTATAGCCCAGCCCCGGAGCGGTCTCGGGCCGCTTTCCGGGCGTTTTGCCGGGCGGCCGCCGCACGACGCGGCAGCAGCCGCTCCAGCCGTTGCACGAGCTGGCGGCGTGCTTCGGCCTCGGCGCGGAGCCGGCGCCGCCGCGCCGCCAGATCGCGGCGAATGGCGTCTCCCAGGCGATCGATCGGCCGCGGCGCCCCGCCCGGCCGGTCCCGCCGCGGCTTCGTTGCGAGCGTGCTGCCCAGGTTGCGCAGGTCGTTGATCTCGCCCAGGTCGTTCTGCATGGCGACGAGCTCGCCGTGGAGTTCCTGGACGCTGGCATCCGGGAAGCAGCCGCCGAAGAGCTCGAGCGCGTAACGCAGCCCCTTGGTGCGGACCCGGAGCTGGTGGGCGTTGTCCAGGTTGGCCACGTCGTGCTGGCCAGCCGCGCGGAACCGCTCGAGCCGCCGCCTGAGTTCCCGTTCGGCCGCATGGCCGAAGGGATGCGACGCGCCGTTGGCCGCGTCGCTGCGGAGCTCGCCGCGCGCCTCGTCGGCGGCGCTGCCGAAC
>JBGPMX010000539.1:0-4152 GCA_041487215.1 Planctomycetia bacterium
CCCGTTCCCGGCGCCCTCCTGCCACGGTCCGATCCACTCCATCCCCTTGGTGAAGATGCTCCCCTTCACGATCACGCGCACCTGGTACTGGTAGCGCGGCACAAAGGCCGGCTGTCCCGTGAAGATCATCCAGTAGCGCGGCTCGGTCTGGTCCGCGTTCTGCCAGCTGAACTTTGTTGGCGCGCGGTCCTGGCCGTCGTCCGTCTGCCCCTGCGCCTTGAAGGTCACCTCGACAATCTGTTTCGCGCTCTCCAGATCCACGTTGAGGAACATCGGGCCCACGTTGAGCACGCCGACGTTGTCGACCCGCACCTCGAGGTTCAGGTCGCTCATGAGCCGCCCGTTGTCCCCTGGGTCGAGGTCGACCACATTCTTCTCGACGTAGCAGCGCACGAACGGGTTCTCACTTTCGTTCGGCGGCTCGGTGAAGTGCACCTGCCGCTTCACGAAGGTCTGGTCGGGCTTCCATCCCGCCGGAGCGTTCGAGACATCGGCGACCGCCTTCATCTCTGTGGCCGTCTGCCAGAGCGCCGTCGCCCCATCACTCTTCTGGAAGATGTGGCCGTCCCACTGCACCACTCCCTGGGTGTTGGGGTAGCCGACCTGGACGGAAAGGAAGCTAACCGGCTCGCCGACCCAATTCTGCGCGGGGTCGGGCCAGTTGACCACGGGCTTCACCGTGCGGGTCACCTTGCGTTCCCAGTCGCCCACGTAGGCGGTCGTGAAGTACTTCTTCTCGGCCTTGGGGTCCGCCTTGATCTCGTCGTACATGCCCTCGAGCTGCCCGCTGATCGGGTACGACTGCAGGTACGCCATCTCCTTGGTTTCGTCGTAAACCAGGTGCAGGTGGGAGCGATCGACCCGCAGCTTGAAGGCGACACCGCCGCCGAACCCGAGGAATCCCCCGCTGGCCTCCGCAGGCTTCTCGTTGAACTGCGGGGGGTCGAAGATCGTCTTCTGCGCCTGGTCCATGAACTTCTGGAACACGAGGTCCGTGCGTTTGCTCATCTCCTCCTGGATCTTGTCCGCGTTCGGCAACGTCGTGTCCACCTCGCACACCACCGTGATCGTGCCGTTCATGGACATGTTGTTGAACTCGGCCTTCAGGTCGGCGCCCCAGAAGAGGCCGCCGGCATGCCCGGCCGCCGAGAAGTGTTCCTGGATGCGGTCCCAGTCCCCCTCGATGTGGATGTGCACCACGGGGCTCCAGACCTTGATCTGCATCTTCTGCCAGACCGAGATGCCGCCGGTACCGCCGTGGAAGCTGGTCCAGATGAGCAGGGCGGGCATACTGCCGACCAGCCCCGAGTACGCGTTCTCGGCGAACGGGCTCACCGATCCGGACCCCTGCCCCTGGAGGTTGGCATACCACATGTCCAGGTTCGACCCCCGGTAGTTCTTGTTCATGGGCATGGTGCGCGGCGAGACGAACATGGGGGGCTGCTGCGCGGGCTCGATGGAACGCGGCCGGCCGTTCATGGAGCGGCCGCCGCCGGGGGCGGCGCCGGTGCCTGCCGGCGCGGCGACCGGGACCGTTCCATCCGAATTGGGTGAGAGGTTGGTGATGGTGGTCGTGTTGGAGACGATCGGAGCGGGGCGGAACATGGGCGCTACGGCGGTGCGCCAGCCCCAGTACTTGTCGTCGCTGCCGCGGAAGATATCGAGCAGGGCGTCCTGCGATTGCTGGAGCGCCGCTGCCGGCGGCGCCGAGGTCGTCGACAGGCCGAGCAGCCCGCCGCTCACCTCGTTGGTTCCGGTGACGCCGATGGTGGTGGATTCGCTGCGCACTCCCTCGAAGTGGATGAACGAGAACTTGTAGTCGCCGGTATCGCCGTTGCGGCGTGCCAGCCGCACCTCGTTGGGCAGCCACCAGTACACCGGCGCCTTCCCTTCGCGCTGCAGCACGTCGTTGTGCGCGTCCGGCAGATAGAGAATTTCATACCCACTCTTGGTGATATGCTGAAACCCAGCCGCAAAGACGGGACCGACAGCTTCCGACATATTCGTTCTCCTTGTTCTGAGGTCCGGAGAGACCGAAGAGATAGGCTGGCACTAGCGTCCGCCGGGACGTGGCGTCACCGGAAGGGCGGCCAAGCTCGCCAGGACGGTCAACGCTGCTCATCGTGGGGACGCCACGCGGGATCGGCAAGAGGCGGTTGGTGGCGATCTGGTGCGGCTGCGGTGGCGATCAGCGCACGGCGTCCCAGCAGACGCCCCGGCCGCTGCCATCGCCGGAGAAGTGAATCAGGCGGTTCTTCTGCGACCGGTTCAGCCGGTTGATGGTGTCGTGCAGCCGCGTCGGCGCGTGCTCGGCAGGGCCGTGTGGGGGGAGTGGGTCGTCGATGCGGTGCGGCCAGCGCTCCTCCTGGAACGAGGCCAGGATGACCTCCTGGTTGGGCGCCGGCACGCGGAACTTCTTCACGGTGACGGGGCCGACGCGCAGCTCGCGTCGCCCGGCGTCCCAGCGCGGCATGCGTGCGTGCAGGCGCGGGCTGCCGAGCGGCTCGCCGCGCGCCGGGCGCCGCG
This sequence comes from Planctomycetia bacterium, assembly GCA_041487215.1. GTDB lineage: Bacteria > Planctomycetota > Planctomycetia > JALXBF01 > JBGPMX01 > JBGPMX01. The sequence goes on from JBGPMX010000539.1 coordinate 2,527, forward strand.
CGGCGGGCTCGCGCGCCGTGCCCGCGGCGGCCCGCGCGAGCCGTGTGCCGGCCTCGGTCAGAACGAAGCAGGCGCGCGGCGTGAACATCAGGTTGGTGGCGCGGCGGAATGCGCGCCGCCTGCGTTCCGGCCGGGTGGTCTCCACGGCATGCCGCACGTAGCCGTGACAGATGAGCCAGCGCAGGTCGGTGGTCGTCAGGGCGCACGCCCGCAGCTCGTCGATCTCGACCGCGAACTCCCAGGCGCTGGCGTGGAACGCGCGGGCGTGCTCGCGAGCCTCGAGCAGCAGGCGAGCGGCGCACACGACCCGCGGCGCACGCTCGAGCGATCGCTCTTGCCCACCATCGGTCGACCAGCCCGGTTCCATGCGGTGGCCCTCTCCGGCGAGCGCCCGGTGTGCGCGGCGACGATCGAACGCACCCGCTGCCACTCGCCCTGTCTTCTTCGATCAAGATTGCGGGCGAAAAGCGGACCGGGATAGGGCCACGCCCGTCGCAAAGCCTCGAGCGGCGTGCCACCCCGATGAGGCATGCTCATCCGGAAGGCTGTTCGCTGCCGATTCCATCCACGCGGTATCATGGTTGCATGTCTCTTACGCGACAGCTCAAGGCATACGCACGCGACATCGGGCTCGACCTGGTGGGCGTTTCGCCTGCCGTGTCACCGGGCGGCTTCACGCACCTGCGCGGCTGGCTCGAGCGCGGCTTTGCCGGCGAGATGCGCTACATGCAGCGGCACGCCGCGGCACGCGAACACCCCCGCCACGTGCTCGACGGCGTGCGCAGCGTGATCGTCGCCGCGATCAACTACCGCACGGCCGAGCCGCGTGCCACGGCTCCGCTCGAGGGGCGCATCTCGCGCTACGCCTGGGGAGACGACTATCACACCGTGCTCGGCGAGCGGCTCAAGCAGCTCGGCGACTTCCTGCACGGTGCGTGCCCGAGCGCGCGGACGCGCTCGGTCGTGGACACCGCACCGCTGCTGGAACGCGACTTCGCACGCCTGGCCGGCATCGGCTGGATCGGTAAGAACACGATGCTCATCCATAAGCGGCTGGGCAGCTGGCTCTTCCTGGGCGCGCTGCTCACGGATATCGAGCTCGAGTACGACGAGCCGCACGCGGCGGATCATTGCGGCACCTGCACGCGCTGTCTCGACGCCTGCCCGACCCAGGCGTTCGTCGGCCCGCACCAGCTCGATAGCCGCCGCTGCATCAGCTATCTCACCATCGAGCTCGGCGGCCCCATTCCCGAGCCGCTGCGGCCCGGCATCGCCGACTGGCTCTTCGGTTGTGACGTGTGTCAGGACGTGTGCCCGTGGAACCGCAAGGCGCCGGCGGGTGAAGAAACCCGCTTCCGGCCTCGGCCGGCGACCGAGCCGGTGGATCTGGCGTGGCTGCTGGGAGCGAGCGACGACGCGTTGCGGGCGTGGATGAAGGGAAGCACGCTCGGGCGGACCGGCATTGCGGGGCTGCGCCGCAACGCCGCGATCGCGCTGGGGAATTCCGCTCACCCCGCCGCGGCGCCCGTGCTGACGCGGGCCCTTGGCCACCCGGACCCGACCGTGCGCGAAGCGGCCGCCTGGGGCCTCGAGCGGATCAAGACCACCGAGAGCGCCGCCGCCGCC
>JBGPMX010000540.1:0-4136 GCA_041487215.1 Planctomycetia bacterium
CAGGACGACAGCTCCGTCGTTATCGCCGTGGACCACAACGCGTGCATCCTCTGCGACCGCTGCGTGCGCGGCTGCAACGACATCCGCCGCAACCACGTGATCGGCCGCATGGGCAAAGGGTACACGTCCCGGATCGCCTTCGACCTCAACACGCCGATGGGCGAATCAAGCTGCGTGGCGTGCGGCGAATGCATGGTGTCGTGCCCGACCGGCGCGCTCACGAGCCGCTCGGTCGTGCAGCCCGACCCCTGGAAAGCCGAGCACCCGGCGCCGCCGGTCGTGACGGCGGACGAGCTGGTGCGGCACCCATCCGGCCTCTTCGAGGGGGTGTCGCAACCGTTCCTGCGCTGGACTGACGGCGCGGTGGTACGCCGCCACTACCACAAGGGCGAAGTCATCTGCCGCGAGGGAGAATATGGCTTCTCTGCGTTCTACATCGAGCGCGGCAAGGTCAGCATCTCGATCCAGAGCCCGCTCAAGCACGTCCAGAACCGACGCAGCGGGCTGTTCGGCCTGCTCGGCCGGTTCTCGAGCAGCCTGGTGTCGCGCGACAAGGATGAACGCGCCGGCGAGAGCGCCAGCCGCTTTATCCACATCGACGCGCCCGTGAGCCTGGAGTACAGCAAGCCCGTGGCGACGCTCGACGTCGGCGACATCTTCGGCGAAATGAGCTGCATGAGCTTCTACCCGCGCTCGGCCACCGTCAGGGCCGACGAGGACTGCACGGTGCTGGAGATGCTCCGCAACGTGCTCTACATGCTGCAGCGCAACAAGCGGTCCAAGAAGTTGCTCGACGACAAGTACCGCGAGCGGGCGCTGGCCAACCACCTGCGCAGCGTGCCGCTGTTCGCCGGCCTGCTCGCGGACGAGGCCCGCTTCCTCGAGCTGGTCGCCTTTCTGCAGGAGCGCGTGGAGCTGCGCCGCATGCACCCCGGCGAGCTGATCTTCCGGCAGGACGACGTGGCGGACAGTTTCTACCTGGTGCGCATCGGCTTTGTGAAGGTGTCGCAACGCAATCCAGGCGGCGAGCACGTGCTCAAGTACCTGGGCCCGGGCGGCTTCTTCGGCGAGATCGGGCTGCTCTCGGGCGTGCCCGAGGTGCAGCGGCTCACCGGACGCCGCGGCGTGCGCACCGCCACCTGCACCGCCATGGACCACGTCGACCTGGTGCGGATCAGTGAGGACGATTTCCGGGCCATGCTGGACGCCTTCCCGGCGCTGCGCGAGCCGATGGTGCGCGTGGCCATCGAACGGCTCGAAGAAAACGAGAAGGAGCGGCGCCGCATCGAGAGCCAGCCGCTCGAGGACTTCCTGCAGCAGGGGCTGTTCGAGGCCCAGAGCCTGCTCGTGCTCGACCTCGAGAAATGCACGCGCTGCGACGAGTGCACCAAGGCGTGCGCCGACGCGCACGACGGGGTCACCCGGCTGATCCGCGAGGGGCTCCGCTTCGACAAGTTCCTGGTTGCCAGCTCGTGCCGCTCGTGCCTCGACCCCTACTGCATGGTCGGCTGCCCGGTCGATGCCATCCACCGCCGCGGCAGCCGCGAGATCATCATCGAGGACTGGTGCATCGGCTGCGAGAACTGCGCACGGAACTGCCCGTACGGCAACATCAACATGCACGAGTTCACGACCGGCGAGTACGTTCTCGAGCCCGGCGGGACGCAACGGCGCGCGGTGGTCTCGAAGAAGGCCACGACGTGCGACCTGTGCAGCGACCTCAAGGACGGCCAGCCGAGCTGCGTGTACGCCTGCCCGCACGACGCGGCGCACCGCATGCGCGGCGAGGATCTCTACCAGTACGTTGAGCGCGCGCGCCGCTTCTGAGTGCGCCCGTAGAAAGAGGTACGTCGGATCGGCAGCCTACGTTCTTCTGCGGACCTACTTTGCAGGCAGCGGCGAGGGGGGCAATGAAGGCGCACGCGGCGTGATGCCGGAGAGACGAGGGCCGGCCGGGTGCGCGAGTCGTAAGCCCGAGCGGCGTTCGACGGATGGAAACGGAGTTCGCCTTGGCACGCAAACACTACGATCTGGTTGTGATCGGGTCCGGGCCGGCCGGCGAGAAAGGGGCGGCTCAGGCGGCCTATTTCGGCAAGAAGGTCGCGCTCGTCGAGAAGGAACCGGTGCTCGGCGGTGCGGCCGCGAACACCGGCACCCTCCCGTCCAAGACGCTGCGCGAGACCGCCCTTTACCTCTCCGGGTTCCGCCAGCGCGGCCTCTACGGGGCCGATCTGAAGCTCAAAGACAAGCTCACCGTCAGCGACCTCCTCTTCCGCGAGCGCCTGGTCAAGGAGTCGGAGCGGGCGCGGATCGCGCAAAACCTGAAACGCCACCACGTCGATCTCTACATGGGCGCCGGCTCGTTCGCCGACCCGCACACCGTCCGGGTCCAGCCAGCCAAGTCCGGCGAGATCGATCTCGAGGCAGACGTGATCCTGATCGCCACCGGGTCGTCGCCGCACCGGCCGGCCGTGTACCCGTTCCACGACCCCCGCGTCTACGACTCGGACACCATCCTCAACCTGCACGACGTGCCGCACAGCATGGTCGTCGTGGGCGGCGGCGTCATCGGCTGCGAGTACGCGTCGATGTTCGCGGCGCTCGACATCCACGTCTCACTCATCGAAGGGCGGGACCGGCTGATGGGCTTCCTCGACAGGGAGGTCTCCGAGTCGCTCCGCGCCCGCATGGAGACGATGGGCATCACGTTCTTCATGCCGGACCGCGTGCAGTCCGTGGAGGACAACGACTCGCTCAAGATCCGGTTTAAGTCCGGGGCGGCGCTGGAGACCGAGACAATCCTGGTCGCGTCCGGCCGCAGCGGCAACACCGAGGGACTCGGTCTCGACCGCGTCGGCATCCAGCCCAACGACCGCGGGCAGATCTGCGTGAACGAGGCGTATCAGACGAGCGTGCCGCACATCTACGCGGCGGGTGACGTGATCGGCTTCCCGGCGCTCGCGTCCACATCCATGGAGCAGGCGCGCATCGCCATGGTCCACGCCTTCCAGCTCAAGTACAAAACCAATCTCGCCCCGGTGCTCCCCTACGGCATCTACACGATCCCCGAATGCTCCATGGCCGGCGAGACCGAGGAGAGCCTGATGGAGAAGAAGATGCCGTACGTGGCCGGTAAGGCGAGCTACGGGGCCAATGCGCGCGGACAGATCATCGGCGAGAAAGACGGCTTCCTGAAGCTGCTCTTCTCGGACGACGACGACATGAAGCTGCTCGGTGTGCACATGATCGGCGAGCAGGCCACGGAGCTTATCCACGTGGGCTTGAGCGCGATCCTGACCGGCGAGGGGGCGGAGCTGTTCATCCAGACCTGTTACAACTATCCGACGCTCACCGAGATGTACAAGTACGCCACGTACGACGCCATGGGCCGCCGCGCCGCCCGTCGCGCAGCATCGTCGCCCGCTTCGTCATCCAAGAAGTAGGACCCCGTCACCGTTCGACGGGCGGTGACCACGGCCGCAGCGCAGTTCCCCCTCACCCCCGACCCCTCTCCCCACGCTGGCTGCCGTGATCCCTGAGGGCAGCAGCGCGTGGGGCGAGGGGAGAGGTTGGGACGTGCGAAGCGCAGGGAGACGACATGGGCTTCTGCGCCCCGGGGTGGGGGTGCTGGGGGCTCGCTGCTCACAAGCGGACGCGCACCGTCCGATTCACGGCCAGAACGCGGTCACCGTCACGATGAGCCAGATGCCAATTCCGATCACGAACTTGGCCAGGAACCCGAACACGCGTCCCACGGCGGCGCCGCGCGCCGCGCGGAACGAGAGCTCCATCGTCTGACCCCCCAGCAGCTCGAGCAGCCCCGCTCCCAGGAATGCCCCGAGCCCCATGCCGATCAGCGTGCCGATCACCGCGATGGGGATCATGCCGGTCCCCAGTACGCCGCCGATGATGCCCCCCAGGATCGCCCCGATCGAGCCCCGGCGCGTGCCGCCGGACCGCTTCGCACCGGCGGCGCCCGAGAAAAACTCGACGAACTCGCCGAGCAGCGCCAAAAGTGTGATCCCGCCCAGCGTCCACAGGCTGAACAGCCCCGGCTCGATCCACGCCACCAGCGCGGTGGCGAAAACCATCAGCCAGTTGCCGGGCAGCCCCACCAACGTGAGCACGAGGCCCAG
>JBGPMX010000541.1:0-4135 GCA_041487215.1 Planctomycetia bacterium
GGCAGCTCGAAGTCCCCCTGCGGCACGCGCAGGCAGTCCAGCCACACCCGCTCGGCGTCGCGGCGGCGGTACGACCTCTTCCACGCTTGCCCGGCGCGCAGCAGAGCAGCGGCGCGTTCCGGCGCATCGCCGGCAACTTTCTCCAGCTCCCGAGCACAGGCGTCGAACTGTTCCTGCCCGGCCAGGGTGCGGGCGAGCGCCATGAGCCCGCGCGAGTCGCCGGGGTGTGCCGCCAGGTAGGCGCGCAGCTCGCGCTCGGCGCGCGGCCAGCGCTTCTGCGCCATCAGCCGCTCCGCCGCCTGAAGCGAACCGGTGACGCGCATGGCCAGCGCGTACCAGACGGCCGCCGCGGCCGCAGCGACAACGACGATCGCGGCGGCGGCGATCCAGCCGCGGAAATGCGTCGCCGCGTCGCCACTTGCCCTGCGCGGCGGCTCCCGGTCCGCCAGCGATGCCGCCTCCGGCGCATTGCTATCCAATCGATCCGCCCTTTCAAAATCGGCTCTTCCGTGCGAATCCGCGCTTCAGCGTGTCCCCATGTGGCCGGCCACTCCGTGGCGGCTGCGTCCAGCCACGACGGAGTCGCGGGCCACCCGGATCCCGCCCCGGCACGCCGGCACGCCAACGGCGTGCGCGCCAGAGACGGACAGGCCATGCGTCACGTCAGGCGCCCACCCCGATCGTGCTACGCTTTGGTTACGATCGGGGTAGGGGTTAAACAAGCGCGCCCCACCGCGTATCGGGGGCGCAACCGGTCTGCGGGTCAACGGGTGAACCGGTCAACAGATCAACCGGTCAACCGGTCAACCGGTCAACAGGTCAACAGGCGTACTAGCGTAAACCATCGTCCGACGCGCTTTCAAACAGTTCCCCGTCGCCGAGTGGCGCCCCTTCGCGCACGGTCCAGTAGCGCCCGGCCTCGAGGCCCTCGAAGCGGCTCACCAGCCCGGACGGCCAACGCACCTCGACGCGGGCCGCGCGGTCGGCGTCCCCCAACCCCACCAGCACGTCGCGCGTATCGGCCGACAGGTAGCTGCCTCCGCCGACAACCTCGCGCATGAGACGCCGTTCTCCCTCGGAAGGCCCCGCCACCGTCACGGTCACGCGCGCGCCGATCGCGGAGCGGTTCGATCGCCGCCCCACCAGCCGGAAGCCGATCGCGCTGCCGCGCGGGCTCGTCCGGTTCGCCAGGATCGCCGCCGGCCGGTGGTGATGCGTGACCGCCAGGTCCATGGCGCCGTCCCGGTCAAAGTCCGCCGCGGCACTGCCGCGGCCGACGAACTGGTCCAGGAAGTACGGGCCCGCGGACGTGGAGACATCGACGAAGCGCCCCGGTTTCGCCGCTGCCGACAGGTTCTGGAACAGCTGCGGCCGCATCGCGTAGGGAATCGCGCCGCCATTGCTGTCGTTGATGTGCCCGCTGGTAACGAACAGGTCCAGCCAACCGTCGTTGTCGCAATCGATGACGTTGGTTCCCCAGCTCAACTGGGGGAGCGTGGGCAGGCTGAGGCCGACCATTTTGGTCACGTCGTGAAAGCTCTTGCCGTCCTGACTCTTCCAGAGCGTATCGTGCTCCATGTAGTAGTGCGTGACGTAAAGGTCCAGGTGGCCGTCGCCGTCGAAATCGCCGCAGGCGATCCCCATGTTGGCCTCGCGGACCCCCTCGCCGTTGACCGCCGCACCGAGCTCGAAGCCGACCTCGTCGAACTCGATCGCGCGCGCGGCAGGCGTGGCCGCCGCGTCGGCCGCGTCCGAGCGCCCACCGGCCTTGTTGCGGAATAGCAGGTTGTGCCTGAGATCGTTCGCCACGAAGATGTCGGGCCAGCCGTCGTCATCGAGCAGGTCGGCAATCACGACGCCGAGCCCCTTGCCGTCCTGAGGCGCGATGCCCGACGCGGTCGAGACGTCGGCGAACCGGCCGTCCCCCGAATTCTCGTAGAGCAGGTCCTGTTGCCCGGCGTAGTAATCCGGCCCGCAATACACGCGGCGGTTCGTGATCGGATCCCGGCAGACGATCCGCGGATCGTGCTCGACGTAGTTCGCGACAAAGAGGTCCAGGTTGCCATCGCGGTTCAGGTCGCCGAAGGCGGCGCTGGTCCCCCAGCCGGCCGACCCGAGCCCGAACGAGGCGGCGGCCTCCCGGAACGTGCCGTCGCCCTGGTTGTGGTAGAACGCGTGCGGGCCGAAGTTTGTCACGTAGATGTCATCGAAGCCGTCATTGTCCACATCTCCGACTGCGACTCCCATGCCGTACGCGGTGACCGCCGCGGTCGCCCAGCGCGGCACCTCGCTCCACCGGCCGGACCCGGTGTTGCGATAGAGCACGTTGGCCGGTGCGCCGGTGCGATCCTCGGGCAACTGGCAGCCCTGGACCAGGTACAGATCGGGGCGGCCGTCTCCGTCGTAGTCGATCCAACCCACGCCGCCCCCCATCGTCTCGGGCAACCAGTAGTCTCCCGTCTCGCCCCGCACGTACGAGAATGCGACTCCGTGCCGCGCCGCCACGTCGATGAAGCGCGGGCTGGCCCGGCGCGCCGACGGGGGGACGACGGGCAGATCGGCCGGAGTGGCGGCGCGGTCGCTACGGCGGGTCGCTGGCCGGTGCACCGTCGCGACGTCCTCAAGCGACGGGGAGGCGTCGGCGGGGGAGCGAGCGAGCCACCATCCGCTGCCAAGCCCGGCCAGCCCGAGCAGCATCAGGCCGCTCGCCGCAGCGATCACGCGACACGTCGGCATGCGATCCTCTCCGTGGGGCGGGGCAACGGGGGGGACGCAGAACGGCGGGTGTCCCGCGCCGTCTCGGGGGGCTTCGCCGCGCCCCGCCGCTCGGCTTCCTGCGCCCACAGATCGGCCTGCGCGGTCCTGCCCAGCACGTGACAGAGGCGGCGGAACTCGTCACAAAGCTCGGGCGCGGGCTCGTCCTGCTGCTGCCGTGCCTGCGTGTAGCAGGCTCCGAGCAGCTCGCGCGCATCGTCGAGCCGCTGCGTTGCCGCCTCGTGCTGCTCAGCGGCAACCGTCTCACCACCGCGGCGCAGCAGCCGGGCGAGCTGGTAATGGGCCTTGCGATCATAGGGGTCGCGTGCCAGGGCCGACTCGCAGGCGCGGCGTGCTTCGTCCGGATCGCCGCTTGCTTCCGCCCAAATGCCGCGGCAGCGCAGGAACCGGGCCTCATCGAGCGCTCCGGCGGGCAGGCGATCCCAGACGCCGCCCAGACGATCGCTGCCCCCCTCCGAGAGACACCAGACCAGCGTGAACCATGCCTCCGTGTCTTCCGGCCGCATGCCGATCGCGCGCTTGACGAGCGCGAGCCCTTCGGAGACCCTGCCAAGCTGCACGTAGCAGCGTCCCAGCACGCGCACCGCGTGATAGTTCTCCGGCTCCAGCGTCACGATCGGCTCGAGCAACCGGGCGGCATCGCCCGGGTTGAGCTGCTCGGCGTCCTGGCGCACGAGCTCGAGCAGCAGGAGCGTGCGGTCGTGCGGGTCCGGTTCGATGGGGTAATGGTGCACGCACAGCCGCTCCGCCTCGGCCGAACGCTGCTCGACGAAGTAGAGGTCGAGCAGCCCCGAGACGGCCTCGGGGACGAGCGGGTCGAGCTCGAGCGCCCGCTGCCACGCCTCTTCGGCCGCCTGCCAGCGATTCATTTTCCAGAGCGATCGCCCCTCGAGGAACCGGGCCTGGGCTGCGAAGCTGCTCGAGTCCGGGACCGCGCCCAGGAGCCGGACGACGTCGGGGTAGGCGCCGGACTTCCAGGCCTTGCGCGCCGCGTCGAGCCGGGCCTGGCTCACGTCCGCGCGCTGAAGGCGGGCCGAGGCACGGCCGATGTAGAGTCCCGCCACGCCGGCGGCCAAAAAAACGCCGACGGCGACGGCGCACCAGAGGACACGACGCATTCTCAGTCCGCCAGGAAGTACGGGAAAGCGCACCAGACTGGTGCGATCATTCTAGCCGGAGCCGCGCGCGGCCACAACGAGGGGGCCTCACGCGCCGTACCCACGGAAATCGACCGCGGAATAGCAGCTGGCCGCGCAAGAGGTGAGGTGTAGTTGGCGAGCGGGAGACCTTCGGGCAAGGACGCGGCGGCGTCGGGAGACCAGTGCCGAAGAAGCGGCGGGGTCGGGAGACCCGCGCCGAA
>JBGPMX010000542.1:0-4130 GCA_041487215.1 Planctomycetia bacterium
CAGTGCCGGGCTCGAGCGATCGCGCCTGGACTTCGGCGATGCGTTCAGCGAGGGGCTCGGCGTCGGGGCGCCCGTTCACCATGTCGTTGCCCGGCCCGCCGTCGAACGTGTTGTCGCCTTGGTCGTCGTCGAGCAGGTCATTGCCGTCGCCGCCCAGCAGGATGTCATTGCCCGCGCCGCCGTCGAGCGAGTCATCGCCGTCGCCGCCGGCCAGGACGTCGATGGCCGGTCCGCCGATGAGTGTGTCGTTGCCCGCGCCGCCGTCGAGCAGTGCGCAGCTGCGGCCGCTGGAAATGAAGTCATTGCCGCTCGTGCCGGGCCGACGCAGCTTGCAGGCAAAGCCGGTGGCATCGATGCGGTTCGGTCCGGGCCCGCCGGTGATGCGTGCCTCTTCGATGCCGCTCAGGACGTTTCGCATCACGAGGTCGCTCGCCGCCGCCAGCGCCGCTCCGGACCGCTGCCGCACCGGGGCCGCAGCCGCAGGGCGACGCACTTCGAGCGACGTATCCGTCAGAACAAAATCAGCGTCGTCGCTCTCGATCAGCACGTCGATGCCCGGTCCGCCCACGAGCGTGTCGTCACCGCTGCCGCCGCTCAGCGTGTCGTTGCCCGAACCGGCGATCAAAAAGTCGTTTCCCTCGCGGCCGTCGAGCAGCGAGTTGCCGCGGCCCAGGGCCAGGATGATGTCGTCGCCGGGCGTGCCGGCCGCGGAAATCTGCGCGACCTGGGCCTCGGTGAACGAAAACGCCGCATCGCAGCCGACGAGAATGTCCTCGCCGTCCGTCGCGAACACAACGTCGATGGCACCACCACAGGTAAGGACGTCCGCGTCGGCCGCCGCGGTCTGAATGCCGGCCGGGCCGCCGATCAGGATGTTGTCGCCGTTGCCCGCCACCAGCGTGTCCCGCCCATCGCCCCCCACCATGCTGTCCACGCCCGTAATGGTCACGAACCGCAGGCTGTTCCCTTCCGGTCCCGACGCGAACGCATCCACCAGCGCGCCGGTCAGGCCGTCGTAGCGCTGGACTGCAATCGGCTGCCCCAGCGGGTCAAAGGAGAGGAAGAAGCCGGTGACGTAAAGGTTCAGATCGGGGCCGAACGTGACTCCGCGCGGCGCGAGCAGGGGGTCGATGAAAAGAGGCGGGTCCACAAACGCGTCGATGAACGCGCCGGTGGTTCCGTCGTAGCGCAGCACGCCGTGCACGAACGTGGTCAGGCCGGTGGACGCGACGTACAGGTTCCCGTCCGGCCCGAACACGAGTCCGGCGGGATCGTCCAGGCCTCCGCTGCCGGCCGCGACAAACAGCGCGCCGGGCTGACCGGGCGCGCCCAGCGGCGCGGCCGTGGCGATGTCGAAGCGCAGCACGGCGTCCAGGGCCTCGCTCGTCACATAGACGTTGCCGTCGGGACCGAAGATCAGACTCCGGAACTCGGGCGACGGGCCGCCATCCGGACCCACGAACGGATCCGGCTCGAGCGGCATGCCCGTCTTGCCGTTGAAGCGACGCACCGTGTCCGGGCCTACCACGTAGAGGTTGTCATCCGGCCCGAAGGCCAGGTCGCGCGGCCCGTCGACCACGGCAAACACGTCGATGAGCGATCCCGTGGTCCCGTCGTAACGTTGCACGACGCCGGCAACCTGATCGGCCACGTACAGGTTTCCGTCCGGTCCCACGGCGATTCCTTGCGGGATGAGCAGGTTGCCGCGGCTGGCTGGAATCAAACAGTTCACCGGCTCGCCGGTAAGCCCGTCGTAACGCATGACGCTCCGGCCGGAGATCTCCGAGCCCACGACGAGCAGGTCCGTGACGGAAGTACTGCTGCCCAGGATGATGTCATCGCCGCCCGCACCGTCCAGTGTGGCCTTGCCGGTGAATGCCGTGGCGTCGAGCGTGTTGGGCGACGGGCCGCCTCTCAGCTCCGCCTCCTCGCTGCGGAAGTTCACAAGCACAAAACTGCCGCCCGGCATGAGCTCGAGCGACGTATCGCTCAGCACGAAGGCGGCATCGCCCGATGCAACGACCCGATCGATTCCCGCGCCGCCGTCCAGCGTGGCCTGCCCCGTCCAGCCGCTCACGGCGAATCGGTTCGACCCGCCACCGCCGAGCAGGCGCGCGGTTTCGATTCCATCTAGCCTGTCGGCCTCAGCCGTCCCGATGCGCAGTCGGGAATCGCCGAGCCGGAAGTCAGCGTCGCGTGTTTCCTCGAGGCGGTCCGACCCCAGGCCGCCCACCAGGAGGTCGGACCCGGCGCCGCCGCCGAGGACGTCGTCGTCGTCTCCGCCATCCAGCGAGTCGTTGCCGGCGCCGCCGAGGAGCATGTCGTTGCCCGCCCCGCCGCTGAGCGTGACGGGGCCGAGCGCGAATCCGGACGCGTCGATCAAGTTGTCCCCCGCACCCCCCGCCAGGCTCGCCTCCTCGATCCCGCGCAGCCGATCGGTGCCTCGCCCGCGCAGCGTGGGTGCTTGCACCAGCTTTGCCACGTAGTTGCCGGCGCCCCCCGGTGGGCTCACGGCAAAGGTCGCGGGGCCCGGATCGAAGTCGCCGCTCCCACCCAGCGGACCGGTGGTGTACACGTCGCCGGATGAATGCACTGCCAGCCCGATAGCCGGAGTGATGTTCGAAACCTGCGTGTTGCTGAAGCTCCGCCCCCAACCGAAGTTGCCGGCCGTGTCGAGCTTGGACAGATAAACGTCGAAGCTGAAGTCGTCGCAGACGCCGGACGTGGCCGCGATCTCGAACGTTCCCTCGCCGGGATCAAGATCGACACTTCCTTCGAACGTGCCCGACGTGTACACGCTCCCCGTGGCGTCCAGGGCTAGGGCAAAACCCTGCACGAACAGGCCCGCCTCTCCTCCCTCGAAGCCAGGCGCGGCCAGCATGCGTGCCCAGACGAGCCGCCCCGCATCATCGAGCTTCCAGACGAACGCCGCCTGACTGGCCGGCGTGGTCAGCTCAAACACGCCCGGTCCGGGATCGAAGTCCGCTGTGCCGATGAACGCCCCCGTCGCGAACACCTGTCCCGCCCCATCCACCGCGAGCGCGTACCCGTTGGAGCTCTGCCTGTCAGCCCCCTCGACGGCGACCGCCCACACAAAGTCACCCGCTGCGTTGAGCTTCAAGATGTACGCGGAGTTGCGCAGGCTGGTCAGCTCGAACGTGCCGGGTCCGAGATCGAAATCGACCGTCCCTTCGAAGGTGCCCGTCAGGTATGCGTTGCCGGTGAGATCTGTCGCGATCGCTCGGCCCGGATCGAGCGCGGAGCCGGGCACCTGCCGCGCCCAGGCCAGTTCGCCCGCCGCGGTCAGCCGCCAGAGGAATATCTCGTCCTGGTCGGTACTGGTGAGAGGCAAAATGCCCGGCCCGGGGTCGAAGTCTACGGTGCCGTTGAACCGGCCGCGCACCACGGCGGCGCCCGCCGCGGTCACCGCGATACCGGTCGCCTGATCGTCGCCGATGCCGCCGAGGCTGCGGACGGAGACGAATGTGCCGGCGGCGTCCAGCTTGAGCAGAAACGCGTCGAACCCGCCCGCGCTGGTCACCGCGGCGGCAGCCGGCGACGGATCAAAGTCGGCCGTGTCCTGAAAGCGCCCGACCACGTACACGTTGCCGGCGGCGTCGAGCGCCGGGCCGCCCGCTGCGTCGAAGCCGGTCCCGCCCACCGCCCCGCCCCAGACCAGCTCGCCGGATGGCGTGTACTTGGCCACGTAGACATCGGGGGCGACACCGAGACTGGTCAGTTCGAACGCGCCCGGCCCGGGATCGAGATCGACCGTCCCTTGAAACGACCCGGTCACGTACACGTTTCCCGCATCATCAACAGCCAGCCCGCGTGCCTGATCGAAGCCATTGGACCCGAGCGGGAAGGCGAAGCCGAAATCGGCCGTGCCCGATCCGGTGAGCCGGAAATCGGCGTCGCCCGACTCCATGAGCCGATCGGTTCCCGCGCCCCCCGTGAGCGTATCGTCGCCCGGTCCGCCGGTGAGCGTGTCGTTCCCGGCGCCGCCGGCCAGGACGTCGTCCAGCGCCGAGCCGATGAGGACATCGTCGCCCGCGCCGCCGCCCACGCGCACGCCTGTTAGCGCAGGAAATGACGCGAGATCGACGCCGCCGAGATCCATCGTGTTCGCC